>JBIKYP010000020.1:0-29405 GCA_044355195.1 Crocinitomicaceae bacterium
TTCTTTAACCGTTAACGCTTTAAATTCGTCAACTTTCGACCCCATTGCGTCTATTTGTACAGGAGGTTTATTCACCCTTCCAACTACTTCCACAAATGGAATAACGGGCATCTGGTCGCCTTCGGTCAACAACACGGCAACAACCACTTATACCTTTACACCTGACGCCGGACAGTGTGCCACAACGGCAACGATGAGTGTAATAGTAAATTCTTTACCGTCAACCGATGTAAGTATTAATGGATCCCAACTTATGGCTAAACAGTCAAGTGCTACTTACCAATGGTTAGATTGTCTGAACGATAATATGTCAATAATGAATGCCGTTTCATCCACGTTAACTCCGACTAAATCTGGCACGTATGCAGTTGTCGTTTCGTTAAATGGATGTACTGATACCTCAAGTTGTTATGCTGTTAGCGTTTCATCAGCTATTGTTGGGGAATTAGGGAAATCGCCAGTTTCAATTTATCCAAATCCAACTACTGATTACTTCATTGTTTCCATCCCATCAGAATTTATAGGTCAATCCTATACTTTAACGGACGCGCTTGGTCGTTGTATGTTAAAAGGGGTTGTGAAGGATTTGGAAGACAAACTGGACGTCACCGGTCTTTCCATCGGAACCTATAACCTGGTATTCGATCAGTCTTCCGAAAGGTATAAATTGATAATACAGTAGTCAATTAGGTCATATTTGATTATCCCGCTGAAAGGCGGGATTTTTTTTAACCCTACCTTTACATCGTGATGAATATCAGTAATATGTAATTGTGTTAAGCTCTCGTAATGCTTGAACTTATGGAGGGGTGAGTGATCATCCTTTTCGGTCCTTTGTAATATGCATGGTGTAGATATGATGTAAACTGAAATTATATACTCCAAGGAATTGATACGTAATGCCGATATAAAGTCTCCAGAAACTTGGTGCCTACAAATATGAACGACCAGTGGGAATTCAAAACATCGGTGGTGAGTTTAAAAGCATGAAAGAACCTACGAAGATTATCGCGCGAACCAATACCGATCTCATTGATGTTAATTTTGGTTACCCTATCAAAAAGGCAAATGTAAAGGTGTAAGCGATGGGGCACTTCAGAATATTCCTTAACTAATCAAAATGTCGGAGGAGATTGTAAAAATAACTAATCTTCCTGTTACCTTAAAAACGTTACTTGCCTGGGAGGTTAATTAATGGTTAGTAGTTTCTAAAGGTGATCTGTTACTAGATGCTGGTATTGAATTCATCTCTATTCATGGTCGAACGAGGGATCTGATGCACAAAAGTGGATTCGACTTCAACTGATCGGATAAGGAAAGAACAATCCCAGAATGACAATACCCGTCTTTGGAAACGGAGATATAGATTCAACCGAAAAGTTCATGGAATCTAAATGTCAACAGTATCTGGTGAAGTTGTCTAAAATGATGTGGTAAACTCTAAATAGCATTTGTAATTTAGAAATATTCTTAATATTGTCCCATGTTAAATGAAGCAATATTTGGAGCCGGCTGTTTTTGGTGTATTGAAGCATGTTATCTCGATCTTAAAGGGGTTTTGAGTGTTCAACCTGGGTATTGCGGTGGACATACGCTACATCCCACTTATGAAGAGGTTTGCAGAGGCACCACCGGTCATGCTGAAGTAATTCGTATCGTTTATGATGATGCTGTGGTGTCATATGACTCACTACTAGAAATGTTTTGGTTTGTTCACGATCCAACACAATTGAATAGACAGGGATTCGATATCGGTACGCAGTATCGATCAGTGATTTATTATCATGACGAGACTCAAAAAGAACGTGCTCTTTTTTTCAAAGCAAAACTTGAAAACGATAAAGTTTGGGATAAACCAATTGTTACCGAAATCCTTCCTGCTCCCCTATTTTATCCGGCCGAGCAATATCACCATGATTATTTCAGAAATAATCCCGGTTCACTCTATTGTCAATCAGTCGTTCGACCAAAGGTCGAGAAGTTTAGAAAGGTATTTGAGTCTAGGCTTAAGAAGTAGGAGGATTTTAAATTAAAATCGCAGATGTTTAACGGTGTGACCGTTATTAATCAATTGTTTCAAAGACTCAATACCTATTTTTAAATGGTTATCAACGTACTGAGATGTGACAAGACTGTCACTCATTTCCGTTTTTACCCCTTCGGGAGTCATTGGTTGATCGGATATTAGAAGCAGTGCGCCGATTGGAATTTTATTAGCAAAACCAACTGTAAAAATAGTGGCTGTTTCCATATCAATAGCCATGACGCGAATACGTTGCAAATAGAGTTTGAATTCTTCATCGTGTTCCCAAACTCTTCGGTTCGTGGTGTAAACAGTTCCTGTCCAGTAATCTCTGTCAAAATCACGAATAGTCGTCGATATCGCTTTTTGCAAGGAGAACGCAGGTAGGGCAGGAACTTCAGGCGGAAAATAATCATTGCTTGTTCCCTCACCACGAATGGCGGCAATAGGAAGAACGAGATCTCCTACGGCATTTTTTTTCTTTAACCCACCACATTTTCCCAAAAATAGAACCGCTTTGGGTTGAATTGCAGAAAGTAGATCCATGCATGTTGCGGCTGATGCGGAACCCATGCCGAAGTTAATAATCGTGATTCCATTGGCTGTGGCACACTGCATTGGCTTTCCTTTTCCAATAATATCAACTTGATGCAATGCAGCAAATTTTTCAACGTAATTATGAAAGTTGCATAGTAGAATGTATTCTCCGAAATTCTGTAACTCCTCACCTGTATATCTGGGAAGCCAATTTTCTACAATTTCCAATTTAGTCTTCATCTCTAAGTATCATTAAGCTGTTCGGATGAAATCTTATCATGAGGGAAGTTTTATTGATATGCCTAATTATTATGTAGATTTCTTTCGCCAAAGATCGTGCTTCCTATCCTAATCATCGTGCTTCCTTCTTCTTCTGCTATCTTATAATCACTGCTCATTCCCATAGATCTTTCCTTAAAAAAATCTAAGTGATTAAAATATGTATGTTTAAGGTAGTCAAAAATTTTATACAACTCCCGAAATTCCTTTCTGACTTGCATTTTATCCTCGGTAAAGGAGGCCATTCCCATGACCCCTACTAAACGTATATTTTTCATATTGGCGTATTCCGATGATTTTAACAGTTCCTCGGCTTCTTCCATACTGAGACCAAATTTCGTTTCTTCTTGTGCCACATGAAATTGAAGCAGACAATCAATAATGCGATTATTCTTGTTTGCCTGTTTATTTATTTCAGCTAACAACTTTAAACTGTCGACCGAGTGAATTAAATGAACAAACGGAGCGATGTATTTTACTTTGTTTGTTTGAAGGTGACCAATAAGGTGCCAACGTATATCTTTAGATAATATGGAGGCTTTTTTAGCCATTTCCTGAACTTTGTTTTCTCCAAAATCACGCTGACCTGCTTCATACGCCTCCAGAATGAAAGCTGAAGGTTTGGTCTTAGAAACAGCTACCAATGTAACGCCCTCCGGTAAACTATGTTTGAACTCCTTTAAACGATCTTCTATCATTCGTTGATATGATAAATAGTAAGCCCGCTTCGTAACTTGGGTTCAACCCACGTTGATTTTGGAGGCATAATTAGCTGATGATCAGCTACACTTTTTACCTGATCCATCGTCGCAGGAAATAACACAAATCCAACACTGAACTTTCCTTTTGTTATCTTTTCTTCAAAGTCGACAAGAGATTCTGCACCACTCATGAACTCGATATTCTCGTCAGTCTTGAGATCTTGAATTCCGAGGATGGGCGTGAGTACATATTGCGTAAGGATTTCGGCATCCAAAGATTTAACCGGGTGATTAGAATCTATGATTTCAGGTTTGCAAACTAATGTAAACCATTTACCCTGCAAGCACATGACAAATTCATGTTCATTTTTGGGTTTCCTTCGATTTTCGCAAGGATTGATAACGAAGAATTTCTCTAATTTATAGATAAATTGTTCGAAACTTAGTCCGTTCAAATGTTTAACAACACGGTTGAATTCCAGAATCTTTAATCTGGACTCATCTATAAAAAATGCCAAAAAATGATTTTCGTTGCAAAAATGAGCTGTTCCATCTAACAGTCGTTTTTTGTTTAAACCTACAGAAGAAGCCGAGCGGTGATGACCGTCGGCTATATAACAAGCATCCAGTTTTTCGAATGCTTTAGTTAATGCCAAACACTGTTTTTGACCCATTACCCATAATTCATGTGTGATTCGGTCGGTTGTTGTAAATTCATATTCCGGTCGGGTGGCGGTGTATTCATGTAATAAACGCTCAATCTTTTCATCATGCGGATGCGAAAGGAGCACGGGCTCGGCATTATATCCAACGATATCGAGGTAATTCGTGAACATTGCTTCTCGGGATGTAAGAGTTGCTTCATGTTTTTTAATTCGATCGGCCTCGTATTCACCCACACTGGCTCCTGCAATTACCCCTGTAAACGCATGTCCGTTATTTGTTTGCCGATATATATATAAATGCGGCATTTCATCTTGAAAAAGAATACCCTCGTTAATGAATTCGGCATATTTATCCCGCACAAGAGCAAAACGATCGGGGGAATTTGGTTTAGTTTTTATCGACTTGTCGAATTCAGGGTTGATAATCCTTAAAAAGGTGTAGGGATTGTCTTCCAATTTTGCCGTTAACACATTTTTTTTGTACGTGTAGTAGGGTTTAGTAGCGACAAGATGAACCTTATCACGCACAGGACGTAATGCTCTGAAAGGAGTTATCTGAGTCATAAAAATGAATTATGAACGCACAAACTGACCGATAATCAGAGTGGCTAATTCCTCTCCAATTCGGTCTTGAGCTTCTAAGGTTGCTGCACCAATATGAGGCGTGCATGCAATTAACTCATGATTAAGTAAATCCTTTCTTGGATTGGGTTCATTATCAAAAACGTCGAGGGCGACTCCAGCTACCTTTCCTTCTTTCAAAGCCACAAGTAATTCCTCCTCATTGATTACACCTCCTCGGGATGCATTTACCAAACGAACTCCTTTTTTCATTAGTTCAAATTCTTTTGCGCCAATAACGGCACTACCGTCAGCTTGCTTCGGAACGTGCAATGATATATAATCCATTTGTCCAAGCACTTCATGTAGCGATGCAAAAGGAGTGATTTCAATTACCGCCTCTTGCGAGGAACCAAGCGGGACTTTAACCTTTACAGGGTTAGTGTAGAGATCGACAGCAATAACGTCCATACCACAACCAAGAGCATAAGAGGCGAGGCTTTGACCGATACGTCCGAACCCGATGATACCAAGTGTTTTACCTCGTAACTCAACACCCTTAGCGTATTTTTTCTTAAGAGCTGAAAAATCTCCCGACTCCATGTTTTTGTAGGAATCGTTGAGTGATCTAGAAATAGAAAAGAGATGACCCATTACCAATTCCGCAACGGACTGAGACGAAGAAGCAGGGGTATTTATAACTGTAATGCCTTTTTCACGGGCATAAGAAACATCAATGTTGTCCATTCCAACCCCACCGCGACCAATTAGCTTTACGCCCGGACATGCATCAATCACATCCTTTCTTACGGTTGTTGCAGAACGAACCAAGATCATTTCAATGCCCTGTTCATTTACTTCTGTTGCCAAATCTTCTTGGGCTACTTTCTCAGTGATTACTTCAAAACCTGCTTCTTGGAGCATCTTTTTTCCAACTTCTGAGATCCCATCATTTGCTAAAATCTTCATATTCTTTTTTTTCTAAGTATTATCCAACTTTTCGAGCTAAATCCCTCAATACGTCTACCAAAACTTGAACACTTTCAATAGGAAGCGCATTGTACATCGAGGCTCGGTATCCTCCCGTTGAACGGTGCCCCGGTAAACCCACTATACCAGCTTCTTTCCACATTTTGTCAAAGGTTTCCTGATGTGCTTCATTTTCAAGGAGGAAGGTGATATTCATTTTTGATCTATCCTCTTTGGCTACCGTGCCTTTAAATAATGGATTCGCATCAATCTCGGAATAGAGTAAAGCCGCTTTTGTATTATTACGTTCCTCCATGGCTTTGATGCCACCGTTAGAAAGTAAATTTCTCAAGTTTAGCATGGCCACATAAACAGAAAACACGGGAGGAGTATTAAGCATAGATTCTTTTTCTACGTGCTGCTTCAAATCGAGATAGGTAGGTAAAAAGGGAGATGTTGATTTTCCCAGAACTTCATCTTTAACGATGTAAAGTGTGGCGCCTGCAGGACCAAGATTTTTTTGAGCACCTGCATAGATTAGGTCGAAATCCGATACATTAATCTCTTTCGAAAAAATATCAGAAGACATGTCACACACTAACGGCAAATTTGTTTTAGGAAAGGAATGAAATTGTGTTCCGTAAATGGTGTTATTCGATGTGAAATGCACGTAGTCAATATCCGAAGGGATGGTATAATCTTTAGGGATATAGGTGAATTTTTTATCCTCAGATGACGCGAAAACATTTACATCAATTCCCACTTTCTTAGCTTCTTTGATTGCTCCTGATGCCCATGTTCCTGTATTGATATATCCTGCTTTTTTCTTTTCGCGCATCATGGTAAGCGCTGCAATGGTAAAACCAAGTGTTGCTCCACCCTGAAGATAGATTATCGAATACCCACTTGGAACGTTCAGGGCCTTTTTTACAAGATCCATAGCTTCATCCATTACAGCTACAAAATCTTTGTGACGGTGCGAAACTTCTAGAATGGATAATCCATTGAAATTAATCACCGCTTCAGCAGCTTCTTTAAATACTTCCTGTGGTAAAATGCACGGTCCCGCGCCAAAATTGTGTTTCATTTCTAGATCTTGTTTAACGATTCAAATTTCAAAAAAGTAAGGAAATATTATTCGAATTTCTTGAAATTATTATTCAAAAAAAAACTGTCATGAGCGACAGTTTTTAATCAATTTATTCTTTCGTTTTTGTCGAAGTCTTTTTTGCAACCAGGGCTTTTTTTGTAGCCGTTACTTTTTTTTCAGTCGCAGGTTTAGATTTCGATGTAGCGGCTTTTTTTATAGTTGTAGTTGTTTTTTTTGCTGCGGGTTTCTTTTCAGCTACAGCTTCTGACTTTTCTTTTTTTGCTGCAGGGGCAATGGAAGGCTTGGAAATTTTCTTTTTTCTTACATTTCCATATGAACCCATAGCTCTCTTTCCCTTTGCTGTTTTTTTGTCTCCTCTTCCCATAATGAGTATAAATTATTGATTATTCTCTCCAATTAGGGTACAAATATATTATTCTTTTCCAAATAATCGCCTTCTGATTTCACCTTCCAGCAGTTGCCCTTCTCGAAGTATTTTTGTACACCATTTTAACTTGAGTTGCATTTGTTCGTGATTGCTCAATTTCCAGTTTATGGTTGATTTCTCCAATCTTTCGCGTAATGAATGCAGTGTTATCGCAACGGAAACGGAAATATTGAAACTCTCCGTAAAACCAAACATTGGAATTCTTACAAATTCGTCCGCCAGATCAATGACTTCCTCAGATATTCCTCGGTGTTCAGTGCCAAAAACTAATGCGAGAGGGGAGTCTAAATCAATATTGTGGATTGTTTGATTATTGGTGTGTGGCGTTGTGGCAATGACCCTGTATCCTTTTGCCTTTATTTTCATCAGGCAATCAATCGTCGGATGAGCGCCTTTGTCATAATTGTACATATCCACCCAACGACCTGCACCAAGTGCAATTTCGCGTTGAACTCGGTATTGATTGTTTTTTTCGATTACGTGCAAATCTTGTAAACCAAAACAATCACACGTCCTCAAAACAGCCGAGGCATTATGTTCCTGATAAACGTTTTCCAACACTACTGTCAAGTGACGTGTTCTTTCTGCGGCAATTCGATCAAACAGTTGTTGTTTTGGAGGAGTTATAATCTTGTATAATTCCTCTAAAACAATGTAATCTTCTTCTAATGACATTTGATATATATAGCAAGGGGGGAAATCAATCGATTCCCCCCCTCTTTAATTTCATCTCAGAAAAATAGATTAATTCACTTTTCCTGAAAGTTCAGCACCTGCTTTGAATCGCACGACATTTTTCTTAGCGATTTTGATCTCTTTTCCAGTCTGTGGGTTGCGACCAGTTCTCTCAGGACGAGTTGAAACTGAGAATGAACCAAATCCTACCAATGCGATTCTGTCACCCTTTTTCAATGCTGTTGAAGTAGCATTAACAAATCCATCCAATGCTTTCTTAGCATCTGCTTTTGATAATCCAGCTTCAGATGCGATTGCATCAATCAATTCTGCTTTGTTCATAGTTTGGTTTTTTAAGTTTGTTAATAAATAAATTATCAAAGCAAATATATTTGAATAACGAGGCGTGTCAAGACATTCCGTTGAAAAAATCGATTTTTTGTTGATAAAAGTGGGGTTTTGTTAATAACAACACTTAAAAACCCTTATAAATCAATGGATATTCGACTAATATTTGTTTTTTGTCATCGAATTAATGAATGTCTATTTGACCACCTTCGAGGCTGTTTCCGGCAATAAATTCTTTAAAGGTCATCTTGCGCTTCCCTTCGGGTTGCAACTCCGTAATCAAAATAAAATAATCGCTACATGGCACCAAAATACCCTCCGAATCATGATGAATAGAAGTTATGTCTTTAACTGGTATGTTGGTTAGCTTTGATCTAAAAAGTTTAAATTGTTTGCAGGTGCTGTCAGGCAACACTATTTTTGTCCATCCAGTCGGATAGGGACTTAAGCCCCGAATTAAGTTATGAGTTTGGCTGGCTGTGTCATTAAATAACACCCTGCAATTTTCTTTATAAATTTTTGGTGCTGATTTTAAAGGCTTTCCTGTATTTAGAGATTGAGGGTGAGCTTCAGCTGTATTTGTTCTGATTTTGTTGATGGTAGAGCAAAGCAGTTCAGCCCCGATGGTTAATAATTTATTGTGTAACTCACCCGCATTCATTTCTTCTGTTATAACTACTGATGCCTGTTCAATAATTTTTCCTGTATCGATCTCTTTTTCAATAAAGAATGTCGTAACGCCTGTTTCTGCCTCACCGTTTATTATAGCCCAATTGATTGGCGCCGCTCCTCTGTAAAATGGAAGAAGCGAAGCATGTAAATTAATAGTCCCTAGTTTCGGCATTGACCAGACGATTTCAGGAAGCATTCTGAAGGCAACTACAACAAACAGATCTGCACCAATTAACTTCAATTCATTCAGAAAAACATCATCTTTTAAATTGCTTGGCTGTAGAATTTTGATGTTATGCTCAGACGCATACTGCTTCACAGAACTTTCATGTAGTTGTTGTCCTCTACCTGCTGGCTTGTCTGGCGCAGTGATTACTGCGCAAATATTGAAGTCTTGAGAGATTAATTTCTTAAGTGCACCCGTAGCAAAATCAGGCGTACCCATGAAAACAATCTTCATAGCTGATTTTTCCATTATATTTCCTTTTTCTTCCAGTCAAAAAAATAGAGGTAACCTATCGATAAGCTTCCTATGCTAATGAAGTAGATGTATTCTATGGACCAAATCCAGAAGATATCCCAATGCCAAACTTTGATAAAAAGGTAAGCCGAAAGGATATAAACCAGAACACAAATTGATTCAATTAGAAAGCTTATATGCGTGTTTCCGCTTCCGTTTATTGTTTGGAAATAGACACTTACAAAACCAAAAATAAATATCGATACCGATATGAACCGCAGTATCTCTGCGCTTTTTAAAACGTACATTTCGGAAGGATTTATAAAACGTATGAGTTGTTCCGGATAAAATATTGCTCCGTGAAAGAATAGAAATAGAAAAGTTAATGTAAGAAATTGTATTCGACGCTGTATGCGCGGGAGTTGATCAAATGCTTTTGCTCCTATATACTGTGAAATGTATGTTTTGGTTGTTCCGGAAAATCCCCAAATCGGAACAAAAACAAGAAAATATATCGATCGAATATTCTGTGAAACGGTCAGTTCGAATTTTCCTATTTGTTCGATCCACATAAAGAAAATCGTCCATGTGCCCAATGCCGCAATGCCTTGAAAAGTTAGAGGCGCGCCTACTTTTAAGAGTTCGGAAAAAGCCTCTTTTCGGATGGAAAAAGGTTTGAATAAACTATATTTCTTTGCGTCACCGCCAAAAATCACATACAAGATTAAAAAAAGCATTCCCACTCCATCAGCGATGGTGCTTGCCAGTGCCGCGCCTTTCAGTCCAAGTTCGGGGAGTCCCAATTTTCCAAAAATAAGTATCCAGTCGAGTAAAATGTTTGACCCTGCTGTAACAAGTGCAGAGACCAGAACTACCCATGTTTTTCCTTGTGCCATCATAAATGCCTGAATCGAAAGTGTAATCATGGCGAAAAATAGGGCATGCGACCGTATCTTCAGGAAATTGTTTTGTAGTTGCGCCAGATCCTTATGATAAACAATCGCATCTAAAGCATCGGGGAGGATATATTGAGCGACGAGAAATAAGATCGTTGCAAATAAAAGATGTGTAGTAACTGATGTAGCAAAGATGATGCGAACATTTTCTTCTTGTTTTTGTCCGATTCGTCGTGCAATTAAGATCTGTGCGCCATCAGCCATACCTGCCAAGGCCATGAAGAGTGTAATATACAAAAGCCCGCTATTGCCGACGGCGTCAAAGGCGGAGGTATCATATCGACTAATGAATGCGGCATCTGTAAGGAGCACGATTGACTGAATAAAACTGGAGACCATTAAAGGCATCGCAACGCCCAATATTGTTTTGTACTTGGTGTCCAGCATAAATTAATCTACTTGAATGACGAGTCCTTTCAGGTATTCTCCTTCAGGATGAAAAGCATTGACCGGATGGTCTGCCGGTTGATGTAATTGTTCAATAATGCGCACGCTTCTCCCTGTTTCAATGGCGGCTGCAATTATGGTGTTATTAAAAATTTGTTTGTCAACTACTTGGGAACAGGAAAAGGTAAAAATAAATCCTCCAGGTTTGATCTGACGTATCGCATTGGCATTTAGTCTTTTGTAACCTTGTATCGCCTGATGCCTTTTATCTCGATGTTTTGCAAATGCAGGGGGGTCAAGAACAATAATGTCGTAATCTTGTCTAAGATTTTTCAAATATTCCATAGCATCTTCATGGATCGTTTTATGAATTCCCGCAAATTGATTCAAAAGAATATTCTGCTCTGTGAGTTCGATTGCTTTCCTTGAGCTGTCGAGTGAATGTGCCAGTGTGGCACCTCCTTTTAATGCTGCCAAACTGAAGCCACCGGAATAACAGAAGGTATTCAACACTTTCTTTCCCGCCGCATACCTTCCGAGAAGTGCCCGGTTCTCTCGCTGATCAATAAAAAAACCTGTTTTTTGACCATTGATCCAGTCAATTTCATAATGGATTTCATTTTCAAGAGCTTGGTGCGGAATCGAACAGTTTCTGTGAAGGAAGCTATCTTTAATATCTATTCTTCTCGGCAAGGTGTCTGAACTTTTGTTATAAATAATGAGTTTTGGACCGAGTATAAAAAGTAAGCTGTTTTTGATGAGTTCAAGAGAAAGATACATACCGAGGCTGTGGCATTGGATAATAGCAACACCATTATAGAAATCAATTACCAATCCGGGAAGAGCATCACCTTCACCATGGACTAATCTGCAAATGGAATTGGTATCATTGAAAAGTCCAAGTTTCTTCCGCAAGTCGATTGCATTGGAAATCCGTTTCGTAAAAAAAGACTCGTCAATTGGTTCATCTCTGAAACTTAAGATTCGAACTGCGATTGTTGCATTTTGAAAGTGTCCCTTGGCGAGAAAATTCCCTTTTGAATCTTGAATTCTCACAATACATCCATCATCTGGAAAAACTTGTCCATCCGATAGAGCGCCGGAAAACACCCATGGATGTTTTCGAAGGATCGAATTCAGTTTGCCTTTTCTAACTTGTAAGACGATTTCACTCATAACATTTACTTCAGGTCAAAAGTAACAAAAGGATGTGGAGAACGAGGGACTAAGTTATGGAAGCCAGGTCAAATGCTTGTTAACTTTACCGCATGGCTTATAAAGAATGTATTTTTCGAGTGTATTTGCTGAATGAATATTTTTCTCCTGAATTTGCTCAGGCACATTTTGGTGGAAAAGAATCTGAAAACAACAGGCGATTTGAATGGGAAGATGAATTCTCAATCACCTCAGATGTAAGCCGAGTTGACGTCATTGAAGATGCCATTTATCCATTGCGTGGAATTTTACCTGATGGGAATAATTTTGAGTGTGAAGTTTCTAAGATGCTTCTTTTCAGTGTTTTTTCAGATAACGCACCCACCACTTATGTCGGTGCGTCACAGAGCATCGTAGATCATTTCGGTATCGAGGATGATAAGGATAAAATTGTTGTCCAAATTTTTCTGAAGGATTATGAACCCATGGCGAATCCGATTACAGGAATCTACATTGCTTCGAAAGAATTTCCACGACAACTCATTTTTTGATGCTACGGATCGAAAACATTATATTGAATTATGAACGCAAGGTTCTTTCGGGTATTTCTTTCGAGATCAAGGAAGGGGAGATTTTGGGAATCGTGGGTAATAGTGGTGCAGGAAAGACGTCACTACTGAAGGTTATATCGGGTTTAGTGCAACCTACTTCCGGAACAGTAGAATTTTACGGAGAGCCTGTAAGAGGACCTCATATCAAATTGGTGCCGGGTCACCCTGAGATTCAATTGGTTAATCAGGATTTTCATCTTGACACTTATCATACCATCGAGGAAAATGTGAGGGAGCAAATCCTATATTTGCCATTGAACGAGCGCGAACAATTGGTGAATGAATTATTGGAGCTCGTCGAACTGGATGATTTGAGATATCAAAAAGCTAGGACACTTTCCGGTGGTGAACAGCAGCGTTTGGCTTTGGCAAGGGCTTTAGCTTGCGAGCCTAAACTTATTTTGCTAGACGAACCATTTGTTCATTTGGATGGTCGACTAAGGTCTAAATTAGTGAAGTATTTGCTTGAACTTCGCGCAATCAGAGGGACGTCATTTGTGCTGGTATCCCATGACGGGGCTGAAATTTTATCACTGTCGGATAAAATACTTTGTATAAAACACGGTAAAATCTACAGACAAGGCAAACCGCGGGATCTTTATTATAAACCTCGAACTTTGGAAGAAGGAAAGTTATTTGGTCATATAAATGTCGTGTTAGTCAATTCAAAACGAATCGTTTTTCGTCCTAATGAATATACTCTTTCGTCTGATTCAGGTGGAGTTCCGTTGGAATTGAATTACGATAGGACTGTTTTTACGGGAATCGTTTATGAGCATTATTTCAAAACAAGTAGAGGTGAAAACGTTTTACTGTATTCAATGAAAAACGAAATGTCAGATGTCAAAAAAGCATACATCCTCAAAACAAGGTGATTCCTTATCCTGGAAAGAAATACCGAAGTTAGTTAAAGATACTTTCAAGGAGTTCTTTGAGGAGAAAGGGTTGTTTCATGGAGCAGCTTTGGCCTACTACACCGTATTTGCAATGGTCCCTCTATTGTATTTGTCCCTTTCTTATTTCGGGAAGATTATCGGTCAGGATGTCATGCTTCAAATAATTCGTGATTTACTTAAATCAAAGGTAGGAATTCAGGATGTGGGTGGAATAATGGACATTGTGAGTCAGTTGAATTTTGAGAGGGGGAATTGGTGGATGGAATTAACCGGAATACTTGTTCTTTTGATAGCAAGTTCTGCATTTGTCGTCTGTTTACGACATAGTATTAATGATTTTTTTGATTTGGAAATCAATTATACGTCACGTAAAAGGAAGTTGGTTAAGAATATTTTGTTTCGAATAATTTCACTAGCCGTTGTTGCAACTTCGACTGTGGTGATCATTATTTTTTATTTTGCACAGACCATATTGCTTTCTTTGAGTAGTGATTTTTTAAATAATGTCCATTGGTTGGATATCATTTTGTCGAACTTGTTAAGACATGGACTTGCGATTCTGAGTAATGCTTTACTATTCACAATGATACTTAAGTATGTCCACGATGGTTTTGTCAGATGGAAATTGGCTATTATTGGCGCTGTTGTCACTTCCGTTTTACTTTATTTAGGACAGTTGGTTATCAAGTTCTATCTTTTTAACTATTTTTTCGGTTCTCAAAGTGGGGGCATTGCAGGCACTCTTTTTGTTCTTTTGGCCTGGGTTTATTACAGTTCCCAAATTATTTTTTTCGGGGCAAAATTTACTTCAGTTTATGCCAAAAAAATAGGTAAACCGATTTCTTTTAAGGAATGATTGCTTATATAGTTGTCATTTATTGGTTATTATTTAATCTTTTGCTACATTTGTTAAAAATCGAATATAATGATAGGTAACAATCTTAAATTATTGAGAAAACGATTGAAGCGTTCTCAGGAGGAAGTGGCACAGAGTCTCGGTTTGACCCGTTCTTCCTATAGTGGATATGAGAATGGGGTGGCTCAACCTGGAATTGAGAACCTTATTGCTTTTGGGGATTACTACAAGGTTTCCGTTGATGAGTTGCTTAGAAAGGACTTTTCGTTATTTTCTGATGGGGACTGGAATTTGCTCGACAAAGGATTTGACCGTGATATCAAGGGACAAAAACTCAGAGTTTTAACCTCAATTGTGGATAAAAATGAAGATGAATTAATTGAGTTAATTCCATTCAAAGCGAGTGCAGGATATACATCTGGATATGCTGATCCTGATTATTTAAAGGTGTTGCCTACGTTTACATTACCCTTTCTTTCAAGAGACAAAAAATACCGTTCATTTCCCATCCAGGGAGATTCAATGCCTCCCGTGGTTGAGGGTTCATTTGTAGTGGCTGAATATGTTCAAAACTGGATGTCGATTCGATCGGGGACACCTTGTATCGTAGTTACTAAAAATGATGGTATCGTCTTTAAAGTGGTGCATAATCTCTTAGAATCCGAGCAGTCCTTCAGATTATGTTCTACTAACCCATTTTATAAACCTTATGATGTACATGTAAAGGATATTCTTGAGTTATGGAAATTCGTCAATTATATTTCGCCGGAATTGCCGGAAGTGAGAATGGATGATCAAGTCTTAAGTCGTTCCATACAGGAGCTCCAAAGAGAAATACATGATTTACGGATGTCAATGAGTCGATCCTGAGTTATATTTTGCAATAACCTGAAGGGCCGACGCTAATTCGTTCTTCGAGTAATAATGTTTTGAGTAAATTTCTAACAAAAGTGGAAGAGAGACAAAGATAATCTGTACATTCCTCAAGGGTTTTCGAATGGATTAAGAAGGATAAAAGCTCCTCCTTAGCTAGGTTGAAATTTGTTCCATTTTCCTTATGAGTTTTGCAATTGTCACATAAACCGCAAGGAACCCCTATCTGACCGAAATAATGGAGTAAAAAAACAGATCTGCACGTGTCCCCGGTTAGGAAGTCAATTGCTGCGTTTAATTTATTTTCTGCATGCCACTTTCTTGATGTGTAAACCTCATGCGAAATAGTTATGTAATCATTTGGTAATCGTTCATTCAATAATGTAACGGTAGGCAAATCAGTTGACCAGTTAATGTCAATTATTCCATAGGTTTCAAGTTCTTTAAATTGTTGTTTTAGAGCAGTTTCATTAAGTTTAAGTCGTTTACAAAGTTCTGTTTCATGGATTTCAATAAACAGATCGAAAATACCGGGATAACTTCGGGAAAGTAAGGTGGTTATTGGTAGGTATTTCTGGTGTGATACTTGAAAATTGTACAATTCTTTGTTTCCAACGATAAATTTGACTTTAGTTGGGTTGAAAAAATTTTCAGAAAAAGCGAGTGTTCCATTTCGTTCCAGAAGCTTTAAGGAATGATAGATCGTTGTTGGTTCTATGCCATATACTGAACTAAATCTTCGGATGTTCAGCGGATAATTTTCGTTCTTTCCGGAGCCGATGGCTATTTTTAGATAGCTACACAAAGCTCGGTAACAATGCTTTATTGTTTCTAAAGGAGGGAACTGGATTTCTAGGTTTTTACGATGTTGTTGAATGTCGACTTCATTCCAAAGCGCAATTGCTTTTGCTGATTTTTCATCACGCCCGGCCCTACCTGCCTCTTGAAAATAGGCTTCGATAGAAGAAGGAAACTCATAATGAAGAACGAAGCGCACATCTGCCTTGTCAATCCCCATTCCAAAAGCATTTGTGGCTACTATAACTCGTATGTCGTTGGATAACCAGCGATTCAGGATGTTCTTACGTTCGTCGTGAACCATACCTCCATGAAACGTGGCAGCACGAATTCCCGAACTGAGCAGTGATCGCGCTATTTCCTTAACGCTCTTCCGAGTTTGGCAATAAACAATTCCTGTTACATCTGAATGTGATAAGCAGTATTTGATAATTGTATTGAGTTTGTTATGAGTTTGGTAGGTTGAGTATATCAAGTTTTTTCGCTCAAAGGAGGATTCATGTATTTTTGGATTTTTTAAAAGTAAATACCGGATTATATCTTCCTTTACCTGCTCAGTGGCAGTAGCTGTTAAAGCGATTAGGGGACAGGATGAATGATATTCACGGAGAATTTTGATCTTGAGAAAACTCGGTCTGAAATCGTGTCCCCATTCGGAAATACAATGGGCTTCATCTACCACAATTAATCCTAATTGCATCAACTTGAAACGTTCGATGAAAAGGTTGGATTGGATTCTTTCCGGAGAGGTATATAAAAAATCTAGTCCGCCAAATCGTGCGTTGTCGAGCACAAGATCTATCTCTCGGTAGCTCATACCACTCGTTAGGCATGTGGCACGTATTCCTCGGTTTTTCAGGTTTTGGACTTGATCCTGCATGAGTGCAATTAAAGGCGAAATAACCAAGGTAAGCCCCTCTCTTACTAGTCCAGGAACCTGAAAACAGATAGATTTACCTCCTCCTGTAGGCAACAAGGCAAGTGTGTCAAATCCATGAATTACATCTTGAATGATAGGCTCTTGTGAGGGCCTGAAGGTATTAAATCCCCAATATTTGTTTAAAATCTCCAGGCTTTTATTCATATCAAATTCGCTTACTCAAAAGTAAAAAAAATGACCATGAATTGTTTTGAAAAAGTTGGTGGGTTAGTTATTCTGTTTATATTCGTTCTCCTTTATATATCGTTTATGCAAAAAGAGACTGTTTCCGTTAAAATAACCAGAACCGAGACATCCAGGATTGGTCAAGTGGATTGGGACAATCTTCCGTTCGGAAGAATATTTGCTGACCATATGTTGGTGATGGACTATGTTAATGGACATTGGCAACAACCGGAAATTGTACCATTCGGGAGTCTTAGTTTGCACCCCTCTACATCAGCAATACATTATGGTCAGTCAGTTTTTGAAGGTATGAAGGCGTATCGCTCGATTGACGGTGAGGTTAAAATTTTTCGGCCCGATATGAATGCACGGCGATTTGCACAATCTTGTGTTCGGATGTGTATGCCTGAAATAGAGGAAGAAGTTTTCGTCGAACTTGTCCGCAGCATTGTCGAGATAGACAGCAACTGGATACCTCATAACGAAGGGCATTCGCTCTACATCAGACCCTTTATGTTTGCGACAGATGAGTTTGTTGGTATTCGTCCATCCGAGACCTATAAATTTGTCATTTTTAACTGTCCCGTTGGACAATATTATACAGAGCCTATTAGGGTGAAAGTAGAAGATTTTTACACACGTGCTTCGGTCGGGGGAGTTGGAAGGGCTAAGACAGCTGGGAACTATGGTGCTTCCTTGCTTCCTTCTAAAATAGGTCAGTTAAATGGTTTTCATCAACTTATATGGACAGATGCGAAGGAACATAAGTTCATTGAGGAATCTGGTACAATGAATATTTTGTTCATTATAGATGGAGTGATCATTACTCCTTCGGAGGATACAGACACGATTCTGAGAGGTATTACAAAACGTTCCGTTCTTGAAATTGCCGAATCTTGGGGTATTCCGGTAGAGGAACGAAAAGTTTCAGTAGAGGAGATAATTGATGCGTATCGAAATGGTAAACTACAAGATGCTTTTGGTGCGGGTACCGCAGCTACTATTGCTCAAATTCAACAAATAGGATACAGAGATCAGTTGCTCGATTTACCTCCACTTGAATCGAGAGAAATTTCCTCAAAAATCAAACTTTATCTTGACGACTTAAAGGCTGGCAGAGTTAAAGATGATTTTGATTGGTGCTATAAAGTATAACCTCAGCAAATAGAGCGAAATCTGTATTTACATTAGTCAATAATCCATTTTCTTGCCATGGGACCTTCTGAAAATAGAATGTCTAGAATGGAAAGGCCCTTTTCAAATTCACCGTTTGGCTTGAACAGCTGGTGATAATGTGCTATGTCCTTCTCAACGAATTGTGCCAATCGAAGGTCGATTGAATGTTCACCATCTAAAAAATTGTCACTGATACTGTAAGTCAGTTCTAGATTCAACCATTTATTAACCAGTTCAATAGATGCCGTATTGAAGTCTATAAGGTAAACAAATTTTGAGGTAATAAGTGTCCAAATATCTTCCTCGTAATCCTCAAAGAAGCTGCTAGAGGCATACGCACTTTCTATGGCTTTCCAGTGAATACGCTGCCATTCTTTCGAGTAGGAAATTACGACATCCTTCATGGCTGTTTTGGAACCATTGGGCTTGGAAACAGGAATAGATAGATGTATTGGACCGTTTGCACTCAAAATTGCGCAACGACTTCTTTCTGTTTGCTTTATAAAATGTTCATGCACATCAATCAGCACATTTTTGCCAATTAAACATCTGAAATATCCAATACTTCCGAAGTAGTTTAACGGAAGGATGGTTGGCATCATCGAATGAGTTTGAAAATGCGCTCGGTTCTGATTCCTATATCGGTATCTGAGCTTTTTGAGAACCAAACCAGCGATGCCCGACCTACCACATGATCTTCCGGAACAAATCCCCAAATCCGCGAATCGGCAGAGTTGTAGCGATTATCTCCCATTAACCAATAATAATTCATTCCAAATGTATACGAAGAAGCTTTCTTGCCATCAATGTAAATTCCATTGGAACGTTCTTCCAGTTTGTGACATTCATAAGCTGTAATGATCCGTCGGTACCATGCTATGTTATCTTTAGAAAGTTTAATCGTATTCCCCTTCTTTGGGATTTGGAATTTCGTAAAATCGGTAATAGTATTATTAACATTCAAGTCTTTTGGGAACAGACTTAAATTATTTAGAAGTTCGGAAGCTTTTGGCTGATAATTTTTCGTATCTGAATATTGAGGTTGTACATTGAGCGTGTAGGTGGCCTCTCTAAAATCAGGATGTGATTTCAATTTTTTAAGTTCTGAACGCGTTATGTTGAGCGTATAAGTGAGTCCACCGTCTTGAGTGTAATAGTCATTTCGAGTATTCTCTAAACCAAATTTTTCACGCATTACCGTACTCGACTTTGGAACAAAATTGGTAGCGACATATTGTAGGTTTTGATCGGGCGCTATCCAAGCCGGTTTTCCATTTACATACAAAATGGATTTTCTGATTTCTAACCAATCGCCCGGAATTCCCACACAGCGTTTGATGTAATTCTCACGTTTATCAACCGGACGATAGACCAAACCGTAATGTTCGATATAATCTAATCCACGATCAGGCATCCCACCGCGACAATAAGTTTTACCTTTTGCCATTTCAATTTTTGCAAAATCTTTCCAAGTCCCAATCGTTTTAAAAAAATCAGGAGCGAAACTGTCAATAAATTGCTGGTATGCCAAAGCTTGGTCACCTCCAGAAGCATTCATAATCGCTTGTATATTTTCCGGGTAGCGCTGTTTATAGTCTTCACGCCAGTAGTAAAAAGCTTCGTCATTCAGTATTTGATGATAGTCGTGCCCCATTAGACCATCCGGCATCCGAGGATCATATACAGCAGTATCACCGGAGGGGTAATTGAATACAACTACATCATTTCGTTGAACTTTTCCAAAACCGGGTAACCGGAAATAGTTTCCCTTTTCTAAGGTGGAGTAGGAGCGGATATTCACCCAAGGAACGGTATTGTGAACTAAAGGGAATGATAAGGGGGTGACAGGAACTTTAGGACCATAAGCTAATTTATTGACAAATAGGAAGTCGCCCACTACGAGTGTTTTTTCCATCGAACCGGTTGGAATCTGAAAGGGTTCGAAAACGTATGTTCGAATAATGCTAGCAGCTACCAGGGCAAATAGGATGGAATCTCCCCATTCCTTTACCTTAGACTTTGAACCGGGTTTAGAATGCTTAAATACATTAAAGGCTAATGCAATGGCGTGTCCAATGATAGGTAACGAAAGAAACAAAACTAAATGATCTCCCCATTTTCGTTCTTCAGTTTCTTTTGTATTCGCCCAATTTGTTTCAGGAAGAAATTTGTGTTCTTTTGATGCTATCTTAATAAAGAGAAAATAAGGAAAGAAAATACCTTGTAAGGTATCTAAAAATGAGTAATACCCAAAACGACGAATCAAACTTATATTCACAGAAGCAAGCATGACAAGATGTGCTCCGGGAAATATGAGCAGGAAGGACCAAAAGGGCTTATGACAGGAGATCTTGAATGCGATAAAGTAATTATATCCGGGAACAAATGCTTCCCATGTTGGTCGTCCTGCATATTTGAAAAGCCTCCACCATTGACCGATGTAGGGATGAATAAGGATCAATAGATAAAAGTAGAACACATTCATATATTAAAAATTGAGAACGTCGTTAAACGTATAAATACCTTTTCGTTGATAGAGCCATTCGGCTGCAACTACTGCTCCTAAAGCAAATCCCGTTCGATTATGAGCTTCATGTGTTATTGTAATTGAATCAATGTCCGAATGGTATGAAATCGTATGTGTTCCCGGAACATCAGGTTTTCTGTAGGAGATAACGCCTAATTGATGGTTGCTTGTCTGTGGTGACTTTTCTTCTTTATGAACCCATGAAATATAGTCATTATTGTATTCTAGAATGCCATTTGCAAGCGTGATTGCTGTACCACTTGGGGCATCAATTTTTTGTAAATGATGAATTTCTTCGAGTGTCGCTTTGTATTCGGACTGACCGGACATGAGCTGCGCAAGGCGCTTGTTTATCTCAAAGAAGATATTGACTCCAATAGAAAAGTTGGAAGCATAAAGTAAACTGCCATTTTTTTCTTTGACAAGTTCGGTGATTTGGTCTAAATCTTCTTCCCAGGCCGTAGTACCCACAACGATAGGAAGTTGTTTTGACAGACAATATTCAATATGCGGTACAGCTAAATTCGGGCGCGTAAATTCGATGGCCATATCTGCCGAGGATAAGTCAATTGAGGACAATGGGTTTGAAGAGTTGATTTTGGCTACGATCCTGTGCCCACGTTCAACGGCAATTCGCTCAATTACTTTGCCCATCTTTCCATATCCAATAAGTGCTATATTCATGAGGTTAAAATTGCTTAAAAAAACGGAAATTGTAATTCAATTGTGAAAATTTAATTGGAATTTCATGCCGGGAATACTTGAATTCAAGTAGGTAGGTAAAATCCTCATAGATAAGTCTTTAGAAATGTCAAAATTCACAAAATGAGCTTCTATACCCGCATCTGCAAGTTGTAACAGGTAAACGAAACCTACACCAAGAATGGAGAGATCACGTTTAGTCAGGTACTGATTGTACAACTCCAGAACTCCATCGTCATCAAACTGTTGCCATCTTGGATCAGGAGATCCACCATTGAGGCGATTAGTGTAGTCTAATTTTAATGCCTTTTGAGTTTGTTGATTATGAAGTAATAAATAAGAGGTAGTACCCAGGCACGCATATATCAAAGGAACTTTCCAATAAGCATTTCTCTTTCCCTTCGGCATAAAAATATGATTGTAGATCTGTCCTGATCCCGGAACACAGGAAGATAAAATAATGGCCTTTTTTGGGGAATGTTTTGTTAAAGTATCTTCTTGTTTAGAAGTTTTCTCTTGTGCTAACGAGAATGAATAAAAGCCAACAATGAACAAAAAAGCAGTAAAATGGTGCATCAGCGATTTAGAAGTGCTATAATTCTGTTCAAATCAACTTCAGAATTAAAGTTAACAACGATCTTACCGCTACCCAAAGTGGTTTTTTTGATTTCGACTTTAGCAGATAGCTTGTCAGAAAGGTGCTCCTTAAAAACGAACTGCGTATCGCTAATCTTTGGGTTTTCATTACTTCTTCGACTAGAATCCACTCCACTTTTTGGTTCTACGTATCCCACTTTGATGAGTGCTTCAGCGTCTCGCACAGATAGTTCCTCTTTAACAATCCGTTTCAATATGGCTAATTGTAACGATTCATCTCCTGCTGAAACTAAGGCGCGAGCATGCCCCATAGAAACTAAATTGTCGCGCACGGCAGCTTGTACGTCTGCAGGAAGCTTAAGTAAGCGCAGATGATTCGTTATGCTTGATCGGGATTTTGCAATTTTCTGACTGAGCTGATCCTGTGTTAAGCTGCACTCCTCTATTAATCGCTGATAGGAAAGAGCCACTTCAATAGCATTTAAATCTTCCCGCTGAATATTCTCTACCAAAGCCATTTCCAGCATGGTTTGATCATTCGCTACTCGAATATACGCCGGCACCTCAGTAAGGCCGGCCATTTGGGAAGCTCTGAATCTTCGTTCTCCTGAAATAAGCTGATATTTGTCCCTACCTAGTTTACGAACAGTAAGGGGCTGAATAATTCCATGCATTTTAATGGACTCAGTCAGCTCATCCAAGGAGTTTTTTTCAAAATTCGAACGCGGATTAAAAGGATTTGCCTCGATACTTGTGATCGGTAGCATAGAGACTGAATTGACCACCCCGGCATTTACAGATTTGGTCGTTATGTCTGTTTCCGTGTTTTCGAGAAGCGCACTTAGCCCCTTTCCAAGGGCAGAACGCTTTTTCGGATTAGAGTTCATCGTTTATTTCAATTGTTTTGTCCTCGTTGCCGATTTTTGTTAAATTATTTTTCTGGAGAATCTCTCTGGCAAAATTGAGGTAATTAATGGAACCTTTACTTGCAGCATCGTGCATAACAATTGTTTCTCCATAACTTGGAGCCTCTCCCAATTTAGTGTTTCGATGGATAACAGTCTCAAAAACAAGTTCCTGAAAATGAGTTTTAACTTCCTCCACTACTTGATTGGCGAGTCGCAACCGGGTATCATACATCGTGAGTAGTATGCCTTCAATTTCCAGATCAGCATTGAGTCGACCTTGAACAATCTTGATGGTATTGAGTAATTTACCCAGGCCTTCAAGCGCAAAATATTCACATTGAACAGGGATCATTACTGAATCAGCGGCTGTTAAAGCATTTACTGTAATTAACCCCAGCGAGGGAGAGCAGTCAATAATGATAAAATCATATATGTTTCGGACTTTTTCCAGAACCATTTTCAACATATGTTCCCTATTAGGGAGATTGATCATCTCCAATTCTGCTCCAACAAGGTCAATGTGAGAAGGCAATATATCCAGGTTAGGATTTTGTGTTTGAATAATTAAATCCTTTGGATGAATATCGTTTATTAAACAGTCATAAATGTTTTTGGAGTTTTTTGGATCAAGTCCAACGCCTGAGGTTGCATTTGCTTGAGGGTCAGCATCGACGATCAGCGTTTTATATTCCAATACTCCTAAACATCCACCCAAATTTATGGCTGTTGTTGTTTTTCCAACTCCACCTTTTTGATTTGCAATCGCAATAACTTTTGACATTCTTGACTCTTTAAGTGTAAAGATACAATTAATAAAATCGGAGTATTGAAGAAGAAGTCCTCAAATTATCAACCATATCATTGTTGAAATGATATTATTACTCAAAAAATCGGTTTTAATCTTTAAAGGTCTTCAAATGAAACGGAGGGTAATGAGTTAGAATCTCTGTCAAATCGATGACTAGCTGCTTCTGAACGTAAAGATTCAACTTTATTCAGAACATCATCGAGTCCTTCCCTGAACTTTTCAAAATCTTCCTTATACAAAAATATCTTATGCTTTTGGTAGTTGTCTCCACCATCATCATTGAACGTCTTTTTACTTTCAGTGAGGATAACGTAAAGGTCATTTCCTTTCGTTGCCTTTACATCAAAAAAGTAAGTGCGCTTTCCTGCTCTTACAACTTTTGAATACAAATCATTGTTTTTATCGTTTTCCATAAAAAGGGAACTAATTCATCTAACAAATATTGGAATTTTCTTTATAATTATCAAATCCAATAAAATCTTTACGATTCGCTTTGCTCGGACATTTGTCGATAATACATATCAGCATAAACACCTCCGCTCGCTGTAAGTTCTTCGTGAGTGCCCTTTTCAACAATAGTGCCCTGATCGAGTACCAGTATATGATCTGCATTTCTTGTGGAAGAAATGCGATGGCTAACGATAAGTGAAGTTCGGTCTTGTTTTGGATCGTTTAAGTTGCTTAATATGACATCTTCTGTATCTGTATCAACAGCTGAAAGACAATCATCCAACAGGAGTAATTTCGGTTCACGAACAAGAGCTCTGGCAATACTAATTCGTTGTTTTTGTCCACCGCTTAGATTTACTCCCCTTTCCCCTAAAAGGGTTTCGTAACTATCCGGAAATTCAATAATGTTGTGATGAACATGTGCTCTGATGGCTGCATTTACAACTTCTGATTCGGCGGCCACTCTATCTGTAATCCCAAAGCCAATGTTATTTGAGATGGTATCCGAAAATAAAAACACATCTTGAGGCACACATCCTATTTGTTTACGGTAGTCTTCTAGGTTAATATGTTTAAGATCTCGACCGTCAATTTCAATGATTCCGGAGGATGGGTCAACTTGCCTCATAAGTAACTGAATAATAGACGTTTTTCCACTTCCTGTGCGTCCTACTATTGCCACTTTTTGTCCGGCACTAATCTTGAAATTGAGATTTTTTAAAGCTTGGATATTGGAATTTGAGTAGGTAAGAGAAACGTTTTTAAATTCAATATTACCCCGAAAAATAAATGATTCATTGGATGGATTAACAATACGTGGTTCCTGATGAAGAAATTCGTTTATTCTACTTTGAGAGGCTGCCGCACGCTGATTAATAGATGTTACCCAGCCAATACTGGCGAATGGCCATGTAAGCTTGTTTACAAAAAATATAAACGCAAGAATTGACCCCAAACTAATTTGATTGGAATGCGACATTAGTCCTCCCAGGTATATAGTCAGAATAGTCGATAATCCAATCAGAAAAATAATGGTTGGCATAAAGAGTGCATTCACGATTACAAGGGCTATGGACTTACTTTTGTAACCTAATGCAGATTTGTTAAAGCGTTCATGCACTTCTTTTTCTTTGCTGTATGCTTTAACAACCCTAATACCTGAAAAGGTTTCTTGAACGAGCGTCGACATTCTCGATTGTTCCTTCTGAACTTCTTTACTCAAAAAATTCATTTTTGAAGAAACCTTGTAGATCAAAAAAGACATAATAGGAAGAGGAAGCAGAACATAAATGGTTAATTGCGGACTAATCTGGATCATTTGGTATAAAACCAATATGAAAAGAGCAACTAAATTGAGTGAATACATTATTCCCGGACCTAAATACATTCTGACCTGGCTAACGTCTTCAGAAATTCGGTTCATCAAGTCGCCTGTATTATTGGTTTTGTAGAACATAAAATCCAGCTGCTGGTACTTATTGTATATTTCATTTTTAATATCATATTCGATTAAACGCGACATAATAATTATGGTTTGTCGCATTAAAAAAAGAAAAAAGCCGCTGCACAAAGAAAACAACATGTACATACCTCCCAATTTCAGGGATAGTATAAATGCCCCAGAGAGCCAATTTCTATTTCCGTGCAAACCTCCAGCCATTAGATCATCAATTGATGTTTTGATGTACAGTGGCATTTTTACCCCGAAGTAGTTGGAAACAAAAACGAATACAATACCAAGAAGGAAGCGCCACTTGTATTTGACGAAATATTTGTTCAGGTGGTTGAGCGACTTCATATAATTAAATTCCTATTTTTGTCGGCGCCTTAATTAAAGGGTAAGCAAAAGTAGTCATTCATTGACAATGCGTAAAACACATACCTTTTCATTATGTTTGAGATAAAAAACCTCGAAGATACAGATTACGTTACCAATCCTGTTATAGCTCAAATGAGTAAGTATCATCATGAACAACTCTTGTTTTGTAATGATAATGATACGGGACTTAAAGCAATCATTGCTGTGCACAATACCGTCCTTGGACCAGCTTTGGGGGGCACTCGCATGTGGTCTTATTCAAATGAAACAGAGGCTTTGACAGATGTTTTGCGTCTGTCGAGAGGGATGACCTACAAAAATTCGATTTCAGGATTAAATTTGGGAGGAGGTAAAGCTGTTATAATTGGTGACTCCCGAAAAGTGAAGTCTGAAGCGTTATTCAGGAGATTCGGAAAATTTGTTAATAGCTTAGCTGGCAAGTATATAACCGCTGAAGATGTAGGTATATCTCCTAGTGACATGACCTGGGTAAGCATGGAAACAGAGCATGTGGTAGGTTTGCCTGGAAAAAGTGGAGACCCTTCTCCTGTTACGGCTTATGGAGTATATGTTGGAATGAAGGCTTGCGCCAAGGAGCAGTGGGGTTCTGACTCGCTTAAAGACAAAAAAATTGCGGTTCAAGGTGTCGGACATGTAGGTGAATATCTTGTTTCTCATTTGAGAAAGGAGGGTGCAGAAGTGTACATAACGGATATACATGAGCCTACTTTAAAAAAGGTAGCTCAGGAATACAAAGCTCAGGTTGTTGGTCTAGATGAAATATACGATTTGGATCTTGATGTATATGCTCCATGTGCTTTAGGAGCCACGATTAACGATGACACTTTAAACAGGCTCAAATGTTCTATCATTGCCGGCGCAGCTAACAATCAACTGAAACAAGAAGATGTTCACGGAAAAGCTGTAATGGATAAGGGGATAATCTATGCTCCAGACTATGTGCTTAATGCAGGAGGTGTAATTAACTGTTATTCAGAACTTAAAGGGTTTGATTCTTCTTGGTCAATGAGAAAAGCAGAAGAAATTTACCAAACTATAGGAAATATAGTTCGGCGTTCTCGAAGTGAAGATATACCGGCCTATAAGATCGCCAACAAAATGGCGGAGGAACGAATTGAATCTATTGGTAAAGTAAAACTTCCGTTGTAATGCTCAATAGAAGGCAACTTCGAATAAAGGTATTACAGGCGCTTTACGCTTTTTTTCAATCCGGAGAAGAGCATTTCGAAAAGTCTGAAAAGGAGCTCCTTCAAGCTGTTGAGCGTATCTATGACCTTTACATCTATTTGCTTCTGACGTTCAATGAGGTTAGGCGGATTGCAGAGTACCGAATAGAAGAAAATAGGAAAAAAATTCGTCCCAGGAGAGAAGATCTGGAGCCCAATCTAAAGTTTGTGCATAATCAATTGATTTTATCGATAGCACAGAATAATGAACTGAGAACCATTTCTCAAAATCGAAAAGTGAATTGGGTGGGTGATGAGCATCAAGAAATGTTTAGAAAGATATTTCTGCAGATAAAGGACAGTGAAACCTATATCTCACATATGAATTCATCAGAATCTGGTTTTGAGGCAGATAAACAATTTGCGTTGGATTTGTTCAAAACGGATATTGCAAATTCCACGCTTTTGTATAATTTCTTCGAGGAGAAGAGTATACATTGGTTAGACGATATTGATTTGGCATGCTCCATGGCTCTCAAGACGATTAAAGTTGCCGAAGAGGGGAAAGAATTAAGCATCTTACCTTTATATAAGAAAGATGACGATGAAAAGGAATTTATCTTGACATTGTTGCACAAGACAGTCTCAATGAATTCGTTAAATGAGGTTATTATAGATGAATTAACAGAAAATTGGGAGCTGGATCGTATTGCAAAAATGGATGTCATCTTGTTAAAAATGGCAATTACTGAGTTACAATTGTTTAGTAATATTCCAACGAAAGTAACTTTGAATGAATATATCGAAATTGCAAAATTTTACAGTACTCCGAAAAGCAACAGCTTTATCAACGGTATTCTGGATAAGGCAATTGTACGTCTAAAAAAAGAAAACAAGATTATAAAAACAGGAAGAGGATTAATTGATTAAAAAATGAAAAATTATTTGCTTTTGGTATGGATCATCGGATTGTTAGTTTCTTCATGTACAAACACAGATGTTATTGAAGTTGGAAACAGAACATCGATTTTGGTAGATCCCGTTTACAATGCGGGTGAAGTTGTAAAGGGAGAGGTGATCACTGCTACATTTAAGGTTGAAAACACTGGTCAATTTCCGTTGGTTATTTCGGAAGTGAAAGGGTCATGTTCGTGTACAGTAACGAGTAAACCCGAGGGTCCAATTGCACCGGGTAGTTCAGGGACAATTTTGGCAAAAGTGGATACAGATCGAACATCAACGGGGCTAATTACAAAAGCGGTTCGAATTGTAGCTAACACGGAGCCTTCAGTAACTGAAGTGGCAATTAAAGCTACGGTGAGAAACAAGTGATGAGTAATAAGTGATGAGTAATAAGTGATGAGTAATAGTAATTGGGTAATAGTAATGAGAAATAAGTAATTAAACGAATAACATATAAATACAAAAAAAATGAATCAAATAATTCCGTTAATACTCGTAGTTGTCGTATTTTATTTTTTCATGATACGACCGCAAACAAAAAAACAAAAAGAACTGAAGAAATTTCGCGAAAGTTTAAAGCAGGGAGATAAAGTTGTTACCATTGGTGGCATTCATGGAAAAATTTTGGAAGTAGCAGACTCTACTGTGTTGGTAAGTTCTGAAGGCACGAAGCTTCGTATAGAAAAAACCGCGATTGCTTCTTCTGTTGAGGATCAGCTTCAAGCCTGATTTACTGTATAGGTCATCGAAAGAATTGACGGATTCGGAAGTGCAATTTGGTGTTGGTGATCGTTTTAATAATTACATCATTAGTTGGTTATTTAGATGAAGTTTGTCTTTTATTTATCTTCGTTGCTAATCATTTCAGTCGCCTGTTCTCAAAATAAAGCAGAGTACTGTCATGTTTGTGGTGACTGTGGGTTGAATTTAAATCGAAATGAAGTTTCATTGGAAGAAGCGCTCTCAAAATCTAACAAAATGAAGAGCGCATCTATCGATAGCTTAGATTTAAAAGAGTCTCTTGCTAAAATTGTAGAAAAATATGGAGAGCAGTGGGATTTTTGTCACTGTGTTGTGGTGAGTGACTCCATAGACAAGGCGATTAAAGAGGGTAATACCGATGACAAATTAATCGAACGCTGGGATTACATTGACAACAAATGTCAAGCTTTTAAAATTCAAGATCCAAGCAGAACCCCGGAG
>JBIKYP010000134.1:0-2535 GCA_044355195.1 Crocinitomicaceae bacterium
TTGATGAGATAGCTAAAGGGATGATAGCCTGGACAAAAATGATACGTTCTTTTTATTCGCCTTTTCACGATGATGTAGAGAATACTCTTGAACATTCTGAAAGAGCAACCGGTGAACGTGAATTGGGAAGGCATCCGGTATCAGGTCGTAAAGTCATAGCCAGAATCGGACGATTTGGACCAATGATTCAGATAGGTGATGAACAAGAAGACGGAGAAAAGGCACGGTTTGCATCCTTGAAAAAGGACCAATCAATCAATTCGATTACTTTAGAAGAAGCGCTACAACTTTTTGAATTGCCTCGTTTGCTTGGGTCCTTTGAAGACCAAGAAATTAAGGTTAACATTGGTCGCTTTGGCCCGTACGTGCAGCACGGCAAGTCGTTTACATCTATTCCAAAAGGAGAGGATCCTATGGAAATATCATTGGAAAGGGCTATTGAACTGCTAAACGAAAAGCGTGCGGCGGAGGCTAACAAAACGATAAAGACCTTTCAAGATCGGGATGATGTGCAATTGTTGAATGGTAAGTGGGGGCCTTATTTGAAGATTGGCAAAAACAATTTTAAATTACCCAAGGGAAAGGATGCCTCGGAGCTCACTTTAGAAGATTGTTTGGAGATAGGGGATTCCCAGTCCGACAAAGCAAAAAAGACGATTAGAAAAAAAGTGAAATAGCTTTTAAACAGTTCTGTATTCAATTCTTTTGAAAATTCGTTAAAAATGGATCGCTCGATAGTTTAGTTTTGGCAAAAGTCAGATTATGAAGGATCTTTCCATTTATTTTTCTCATTTGACCCGCTGTGAGGAACACAATAAATTGAAAATCGGAGGGAGTATTTGTCAACATGACGAATCGGGATTTCCGGAGATGACTGAAGGAGGCATCGCTATTATTTATGTTCCTGAATATAGAGGCGACAAAAAATATGCTGGCAGAGAAATCTATTCAGAGTCGTTCAGAAGGTTTTTATCGGAGATGAATGTAGGTCTGGATTGGAATATGGCCTTGTATGATCTTGGAAATATAGAGCCGGGGAAAGATTTAAATGATACTTATTTCGCCGTTGAACAGGTAGTTGCTGAGTTAGTAATAAATAAAATCGTTCCAGTAGTTGTTGGCGGAAGTCAGGATCTCACTCTGTCCTTGTATAGAGCTTATGAGAAATTAGAACAAACAATTAATCTCTGTTGTGTAGATCATATGCTTGATTTAGGGAGTCCTGATCAAGAACCGCATGCGGATGGATTTTTAAGTTCCTTACTTCAACAACGACCTTGTTATTTGTTTAATTACTCGAATATCGGTTTGCAGGCTCCATTTGCTTCCAAAGCTGAATTTGAACTATTCGATAAACTTTATTTTGATGTCTGTCGACTTGGAGAATTCAATGCTGACTTTAAAATAGCTGAACCACACCTAAGAAATTCAGATATTCTGAGTGTTGATTTCAGAAGTATCAGAGCATCAGAATTACTCAATGTAAATTATATTTCACCAAATGGATTTTATGCTGATCAAATGTGTCAGATATCGAAATATGCCGGAATAAGTGATAAGCTGACCAGTTTTGGCATTTTTAACTATCTCCCCGAAAAAAGTCCCGGACCTACCTCAAGCTTGGTAGCTCAAATGATTTGGTACTTCATTGATGGTGTGGCTCAAAGAAAGGGGGACTTCCCTATTGGGAGTAAAAAGGGTTATTTTAAATTTACGGTTCATGTCGAGGATGTTAAGGGAGGGCTAATTTTTTACAAGAGTAATAAGTCCAATCGGTGGTGGATGGAAGTTCCATATTCGCCAAAACAAGGTGCTAAATATGATCGTCATTACTTGGTGCCATGCGATCAACAAGATTATGAACTTGCTATGAAAAATGAGATACCAGACCTGTGGTGGAAAACGTATCAAAAACTCGTGTAGCGCTTCTCGACATTATTTTAGTCATTATTTTCAATAGGTCTCAAACAAAAAAAATAGTTACTTTAGCATTCTTAAGTCGAATTAAGAAGGTGTTTTTTATTCCTAATAGATTATTATTTAGGTCTTTATGGTTAGAATTGATGGTTTTATGACTAGAATTGTTTTTTTGTTTGTGTTTTTATGTGACGTTAGTGCCATTGCGCAACAGGATAAGCTCATTACCCATTTTATTTACGATAAAATGAGTGTTAATCCCGGAGAAACAGGGATTGATGAAGGTATTTGTGCTACTTCAGTATACAGAAATCAGTGGGATAGGGTAAATGGGGCGCCTAACTCAGCGTTATTCAATGTTTCTGCAAATTTGACCCGATTTTTTCCTGGAGGAGTGGGTCTGGCATTTTACCACGATGCAATTGGGTTTAATCGTCAAAATAATGTCTTGTTTAATTATTCTTATCCCCTCGAAATTGGTGATGCCGGTGTTCTTGGTGTAGGTTTAGGTGTTGGGATCACAAATTTCGGAATGGATCCTGCTTGGGTTCCCCCAACCACTAATCCCGATAATTTTTTACCTGAAAAATGGAAGGCAACTAATATGGATATGAGTTT
>JBIKYP010000085.1:0-9534 GCA_044355195.1 Crocinitomicaceae bacterium
TGAATATTTCTCAAATAGATTTTGAACTCTGAAACATTTTCTTTGTTAATTTAGGCGGTATTAAACGAACATAACAAAGCAGATGAGCCAAGTTGCCAAAATTGAACTCGAAGGAAACATTTACGAATTTCCTGTAGTGGTTGGATCAGAAAATGAAAAAGCCATTGATATCAGTAAACTTCGTGACACTACGGGATATATAACATTGGACACAGGTTACAAAAACACCGGTGCAACTAAAAGTAGGATTACTTTTCTGGACGGAGAAGAAGGAATTTTGCATTATCGTGGGTATCCTATCGAGCAATTGGCAGAGAAAGCAACTTTTCTGGAAGTAGCGTATCTACTTATTTATGGAGAATTACCCACACGTGTTCAATTGGATCATTTCATGAACAGCATTACTAAGCATACGCTAGTTCATGAGGACATGAAGCAATTCTTCGAGGCATTTCCTGCTAAAGCGCATCCTATGGGTGTACTTTCGGCAATGATATGTTCTTTATCTACATTCTACCCTGAATCTCTTGATCCGAATCGAAGTGCAGAAGCAAAGGACCTAACGATTCATAGGTTATTGGCGAAATTACCTACATTGGCAGCCTGGTCATACAAAAACTCAATGAGTCATCCATTCATGTATCCAAGAAATACATTCGATTACTGTAGTAATTTTCTTCACATGATGTTTGCTATGCCAACAGAAGACTATGTAATTGATCCTGTGGTAGTTGATGCACTAAACAAGCTCTTAATTCTTCATGCCGACCATGAACAAAACTGTTCGACATCTACTGTTCGGATTGTAGGTTCGTCACAGGCCAATCTTTATGCCACCATTTCAGCGGGAATTTCAGCACTTTGGGGGCCCTTGCACGGTGGTGCCAATCAGGAGGTTATCGAAATGCTCGAAAAAATTGCAAAAGACGGAGGGGACGTTGACAAATGGGTAGCGAAAGCCAAAGACAAGGATGATCCGTTCCGCTTAATGGGATTCGGTCATCGCGTGTACAAAAATTTTGACCCTCGTGCTAAAATCATTAAAAAAGCCTGCGACGATGTCCTTGGAAAACTTGGGATAAATGATCCAATGCTAGAAATTGCCAAGAAACTTGAACGTGTTGCCTTAGAAGATGATTATTTCAAGGCACGGAATCTTTATCCCAATGTAGACTTTTATTCCGGTATCATATACAAGGCAATCGGGATACCAACAGAAATGTTTACTGTAATGTTTGCATTAGGTCGTCTGCCCGGATGGATTGCACAATGGAAAGAAATGACAGAAAACAAAGAACCTATCGGGAGGCCCCGACAAATTTATACGGGGTATACGCCTCGAGAATATGTTGATATTGCCAATAGATAGAGATAAAAAGCGCGCTTAGTTGTGCTATTTATTCTTTATTGAGAAGTTGATTTCTGAATCCTTCGAAAATGGAATAGCGTCTGAAACTGCATTCTATCTCTCCGTTATAGAGTCTAACTTTTTTGTCAGGTTTAAGTCCGACGGATTTAAACCCTAACTCAGATGAAGAAATAATCCAACAAGAATACCCTTTCAATTCTTGCTTCATCCAATCGCCCATTCCTTTATATAATTCTTGAACATTTACATTCATTCGCTCACCATAGGGTGGATTGGTAATCATTACCCCATTATTTTTAGGTACACGAACTTCATCGTATTCCAATACGGAAGTCTCAACAAATCTGCCAACGGCCAATCTTCTCAGATTTCTTCTGGCTTTGGTGATCATTTCCGCACTATTATCAGACCCAAAAATTCGACAAGGCAATTCAGTAACCCGAAGATTTGCCTCCGTCCATAAGAAATCCCAAACGGAGGAATCGAAATTCTTAAAATTCTTAAATGCATAATGCTGTCTTTCAATAGAGGACGGAACGCCGGAAGAATAAAGTGCTGCCTCTATGAGTATAGTCCCTGAACCACAGAACGGATCAATAAAATCAGATTTTCGGTCCCAACCGGACATACGAATAAGTGCGGCTGCGACAACCTCGTTGAGAGGAGCCTGACCCGTCACCTCACGATAACCGCGCTGAAATAAGGGCGCACCACTTGTGTTTAAGGATATGGTAACTTTATTTCCACTAATATGTAAATCAAACAGTACTTGAGGTGATTTCACGTCTACATTAGGACGATTTCCTTCTTTTTTACGAAACACATCAACAATAGCGTCCTTAACCAATAAAAAGGGGTACTGGGAGTGTTTAAACACATCTGTAAAAATGGCTCCCTTTACGGCAAAGGTTTTGTCAACACGAAAAAAGGATGTCCAATCTACCTGCAAACATTTCTGGTACAAATCAGCTTCTTTTTTAATCTCAAATGAAGTAACCTCCACCAGTACTGACAAGGCACAACGCAAATGAAGATTCAAAAAATAGACTTCTTTCCATGATGGAACTTCTACACGAATCGCCCGATTAAGCTTAGTTGCATTCGTAAAACCTAATTCATGTAACTCCTCCATCAACACTTCTTCCAAACCAAAAAAAGTTTTAACCGTCAATTTTAGGGTGTTATTTTTGTCACTCATCGCCGAATGAAATCACTTAACTTTGTGCAAAAGAACGAAATTGAAACCAATTTACGCAACTATACTTCTTTCTTCATTTATAATATCTGCGTTAGGAGGAAGTATTTGTGCACAGGAAAGAGTTGGCTTGGTTTTAAGTGGTGGCGGTGCTGCGGGACTCGCTCACATTGGTGTCTTAAAAGCAATTGAAGAGCGGAGTATACCTATTGATTTCATCACGGGAACTTCCTCCGGGGCGTTGGTCGGGTCAATGTATGCCTCAGGATACAGTCCTGAAGAAATTGAAAGCTATGTTCTGAGCAAGGACTTTCAGTTAATGACCAAAGGTAAACTAAAACCATCTCAACGATTTCTATTCAGGGAAAATGATGGCGATGGCAGCGTGCTCAATTTTTCATTTTCGATTGATAGCTTATTAACGAAGTCATTACCCACAAATTTTATTACTTCCTCCTTTTTAGATTTTGAGATGCTCAGAATTCTGGGCGTTACCGGAGCGATGTGTGGAAACGATTTTGACAGCCTATTTGTTCCTTTCAGATGTGTTGCATCAGATATAACCAACAAAAAGAGTCTGGTCTTTCGTCAAGGAAACCTAAATGAAGCCGTGCGCGCATCAATGACCTATCCTTTTTACATCAACCCCATACGTATAAACGGTGCATTACTTTTTGATGGCGGACTTTACAACAACTTTCCTGCAGACGTCATGTACATGGAGTTTGATCCCGATTATATTATTGGAAGTAACGTATCAGGGAACGCCGCTCCACCCAAAGAAAATGATGTTATCTCTCAAATCATTAATATGCTCGTGACCTACTCTGATTTTACCATCCCTTGTGAAGCAGGAATACTCATCCAACCCAAGACAAGGATTTCCACGTTCGAATTTGGAAGTGTCGAACAGGCCATTAACGACGGGTATAGATGGGCTATAAAATATTTAGATTCCATTCAACCCCAATTTAAACGAATGGTTACAAAAGAAGAACTGAATAAGCAAAGAATAGCTTTTCGACAAAAAACAACCCCCGGAGAAATATCTTCAATCACAACCCATACTCCGGATAACAAGAACATTTCTTATGTAAACAAATCACTGATCAACTCAAGGAAAGGAGAATTGCTGTCACCTTCGAAGCTAGAGAAAAGATATTTTAGGCTTTACGCATCGCAACAGATCGATTTCGTGTTTCCAACAGTCGAGCTCAAGCGCGATAGCACTTTTAATCTTCATTTGGACATTCGAAAAGCAAAAGAACTCAAATTGGACATCGGCGGACATATTTCATCCAGACCTGTAAACACCGGATACATTGGGCTTACCTATCGCTCACTTCGTAAAAAGTCATCATCTCTAATGGTAAATTCCTATTTTGGAAAGTTTTATGGCTCCGTTAAGGCAAATTACAACATTGAATTGCCTTCTATTTTTCCTGTTTCGATTTCGGCATACTACGTAATGAATCGTTGGGATTATTTTCGAAGCTTCTCCACATTCTTTGAAGATGTTAAACCATCGTTTCTAGTTCAAAATGAACTCTATTACGGAGCCAAATTCATGCATCCAATAGGTAATAACTCTAAAAGTATATTTGACGGAAGATTTTTTGATCTCCAAGATGATTATTATCAAACAAAAAGTTTCACAAATAAAGACACTGCTGATGTGACGAAATTTGATGGCGTCAGTTTTAGTTGGGAGTTGCTTCAAAACTCTTTAAACAGAAGGCAATTTGCCAGTTCAGGTCATTACTTCCATTTTAAAGTTAGATATGTCAATGGCAGGGAATCGTCTGTTCCAGGATCAACCTCACTTAGTGACTCCATACGGACAAAAAATCACTCGTGGATTAATTTTAAAACCGAGTTTCAATCCTATGTCATCAACAGTCAAAAATTTCATCTTGGACTTCATGGAAGGGGCGTTTTCAACAGCCAGTCACTTTTTTCAAATTACACGGCAAGTCTCCTGGCTATGCCTTCCTTCTCTCCTATTCCTGATGCAGAAACTTTCTTTTTGCCGGAGTACAGATCTCCACAACACATTGGAGCAGGGTTCAATGTGGTTATATCTCCCACGCCAAGACTTGATTTTCGATTTGACGGGTATCTTTATCAACCTTTTGTGATTCTTCTAAAGAATTCAGACGGAACCCCCGCCTACTCAAATCCATTCAAAGGAGATACTTACATGGCCTCCTCCTCCGCGATTCTCCATACATTTGCCGGTCCCGTACGCGCAACCCTGAACTATTTCCCTAAACAAGAAAATCCATTTTACTTTCAAATCAGTTGCGGCTTCGTTCTTTTTAACGAACGTGCCATTCGTTGACGGTCAGTTTCACTTATCTTTGCGCTACAAAATTTGTATATGACTAAAATCATTTGCGGAATTCAACAAATGGGTGTTGGAGTGCCAAACGTGAAAGAAAGTTGGAAATGGTACCGTAAATTCTTCGGTGTGAACGTCAAGGTTTTCGAAGAGGCAGCCGAGGCTCCACTCATGACAAGCTACACAGGTGGTGATATTCACTCGCGAACAGCAACACTTGCTTTAAGTATGGAAGGTGGAGGTGGATTCGAAATATGGCAGTTCACCAGTCGACCAACCGAAAAAGCAGTTTTTGATATTCAAACAGGTGATTATGGATTGTACGTTTGTAAGATTAAATCACGAGATGTAATTGCGAGTTTCTCCTACTTTAAAGAAAATCACGCAGATCTGCTTTCAGACCAACCCATCATCGGACCAAAGGGGAAACCCACCTTTTTTGCAAGAGATCCAAATGGAAATTTATTCCAGATTGTCGAAGGAAGAGGATTTTTTACAAAAACCGCACATCCATCCCATTGCGGTGGACCTTCAGGCACAATCATAGGCGTCAGTGATATTGAACGTGCATTACCACTCTACAGAGATATTTTGGGGTATGACAAGATTGAATATGACCTTACTTCATCATTCGAAGACTTTAGCATATTGCCATCAGGAAAAGGGCTGTTTCGTCGCGTATTACTTACGCATTCGAGCGAAAGAACCGGTCCGTTTGCACGTTTATTGGGTCCATCAGAAATTGAGTTGATTCAAAGTTTGGATCGCAAAGATTGCCGCAAAATTTTTGAAAACCGATATTGGGGTGACTGGGGATTCATTCATTTATGTTTTGATGTTCAAGGTATGGATGACCTCAAAAAGGAATGCGAAAAAAACGGATTTCCCTTTACGGTTGATAGTGGAAGCACCTTCGATATGGGCGAAGCCGGCGGACGTTTCTCTTATATTGAAGACCCGGATGGAACCTGGATCGAGTTTGTAGAAACACATAAAGTACCCATCTTAAAAAAACTGGGCTGGTATATCAACCTTAAAAATCGAAAGCCCGGAAAACACCTTCCTAATTGGATGCTTAGAGCCATGGGATTAAATCGAGTGAAAGATTAAGATTAACAGAATGCATTCAATGCGCTAAACCTCCGTCGACTCTTCATCATGAAGTACCATAACCTAATATTAAAAGTCCTTTGTGCAAGCCTCTTTCTGCTCACTTCTTGTAGTGAGGAAGTTGATATGACCGATGGATTTACCGAAACAGCAATTGTTTATGGTTTGCTTGATAAGGGCGAAGAGATACATTATTTCCGAATCAACAGAGTCTTTATAGGTCCGGGTAACTGGCTGGAAATAGCCAAGATAGCTGACTCGAGTTATTTTGATGCCGTAGATGCAACTATCACAGAGGTCTATAATGGAGTAGCAACCAGAACCTGGAAACTCAGAGACACCACGCTTGAAAACAAGAATACGCAAGGGACTTTCTACGCGCCAAAGCAAAAGCTCTTTTATTTTTCAACCGATGCTTTAGCCCCACTCCATGAAAGTGCTATCTACAAACTATTTATTTCTCTAAACGACGGTCAATTCGAAGTTGAAGGAGAAACCCGACTCGTCTACGGAATTACAACAAGCGCAGATGCCCAAAATTTTAGATATTCTTTTTTTGGAGATAAAAAGAATTATACTGAAAAAGGCATTTCCATTGCGGTAGGAAATGCCCACGTCATACAAACTTCTCTCCAGGTAAAATATGAGGAAATTCACCAAGGAGTTGACACTGTGGTTCGTCAATTTGATTGGAACCTTGGAGAAGAAGACGTTACCCCCGGGGAACTTCATTCTTTTAATGCTAGTGGAAAAAGGTTTTATGAATTGCTTCGTGACAATTGTACGGTTAGTAATCCGAATATTACAAATCGTCGAATAAGGTCAATAGAAGTTATTGTCACCGGTGGATCGGAAGCTCTTTATAATTATATGACTCTCAACAAACCGTCATCCGCACTGGCACAAAGCAAACCTGAATATACGAACCTGAAAGTTACGAATGGTCATCGTGTAGTCGGAATATTCTCTTCCAGGCAAACATATAGCAGTATAAAATATTACGTCAATCCAAAAAACACTATCTTAAGAATGATGGATATAAATTCCGTCATTGAGCTTTGCAAAGGTCCAATTACGGGAAATCTTTTATTTTGTAGTCAACATCCTGCTGATCAAGGCGAGACTTTTGCCTGTCAATAACTTTTTTACGAACGGCCCATTACCTTTTTAGATCGCAAAACTTAGTTCGTAACTTTATCACGTGAGTGAAAGAAAGACCTATTTTGTACAAGTGATCCTGCCTGTTCCGGTGCACAAGGAATTTACCTACCGACTTCCTTTAGAATTAAATCAACATATTAAGTTAGGAGTACGTGTCATCGTTCCGTTTGGCAAATCAAAATTACTCACTGGCGTAGTTTCGGGAATTTCGGAAACAGTACCATCCGATTATCAGGCAAAATACGTAGACTGTTTATTAGACGAGTTTCCCATCGTAACCAAACAACAGCTGCAATTCTGGAAATGGATCGCAGACTATTACATGGCCTCGATAGGAGAAGTATTGAATGCTGCCTTACCTGCCAATTTTAAATTAGCCAGCGAGACAAAGATCGTTTTGCATCCGGAGTTCGAACCCGGAAATTACAGCTTCACTGAAAAGGAACTCGAAATCTTGCATATATTGGAAGTACGCGAAATCATCGACCTGAAGGAACTATCGGATATTCTGGGTATCAAAACTGTGCAGCCGATAATTAAAAAACTTATCGATAAACGAGCCGTTCTTTCTCAGGAAGCCCTAAACGACAAGTTTTCTCCAAAAACCGCAACATTTATTGAATTGGTAGCAAGCTCTCAAAATGAATTGGAAAGCCAAATTTCTTCGCTTGAACAAAGACGAGGAAGTGAAAAACAACTTCAGGCCATCCTAACTATTCTACAACTAGGCAACCTTAATCATTTCAATTTTGACCCTGTTCCCAGAAAACAAGCTATTGACCATAGCATATCTGTTTCTTCAATTAAAACATTGGAAAAGAATGGCTTAATAAGAACAGTGCGTTACGCAATCTCGCGATTTTCCCCGGTCGCAGAAGACCTGAAAATGTTTAAACCCCTTTCAGACCATCAAAAAAGTGCTTTAAATGCCATTTACACATCATTCCAAACACATACGACTACACTCTTACATGGTGTCACAGGATCCGGAAAAACAGAGTTATATGTTCAATTAATTCAAGAACAACTGGATCAAGGAAAACAAATACTTTTCCTACTCCCGGAGATTGCCCTGACGACACAGTTGATACAACGACTTTCTGCCTATTTTGGTGAGCAAGTGGGAGTATACCATTCCAAATTCAATCAAAACGAGCGTATTGAAATCTGGAATCATGTATTGCGAAATGACCCGGACAAATTCAGAATCATTCTAGGTGCGAGATCGTCTGTTTTTTTGCCGTTTCAGGAACTTGGACTCATCATTGTGGATGAAGAGCATGAAAGCACTTTTAAACAGTACGACCCTGCACCGAGGTACAATGCACGAGATGCATCGATTGTTTTGGCACATTTACATAAAGCAAAAGTGCTATTAGGATCTGCAACTCCCGCTATGGAAACCTATTTCAATGCGAAAAACGGGAAATACGGATTGGTAGAATTAAGCGATCGCTTTGGGGGGTTAAAATTGCCCGAAGTACTTATCGCAGATATAAAAAAAGAGCGTCGAAAAGGAAAAATGGATACTCATTTTACCACATTTATGATGGATGAAATACGCGATGCTTTAAACCGAAAGGAGCAAGTCATTCTATTTCAAAACAGACGAGGGTATACCCCACTTTGGAATTGTGAGATATGTAATTGGATCCCCAAATGTACAAATTGTGATGTGTCGCTCACCTATCACAAACACTCAAACACCCTTCGCTGTCATTATTGCGGTTACCACTCTCCTCCAGTAGGCACTTGCACATGCTGCGGATCTAATCAATTGAAAATGATTGGATTCGGAACCGAAAAGATTGAAGACGAACTTTCTTTACTGTTACCCGGAACACGCATCAGTCGATTAGACCTCGATACCACACGCTCTAAGAGTAGTTATGAAATCATCTTAAATGATTTTGGAAAAGGTGCCATCGATATTTTGATAGGCACACAAATGATCAGCAAAGGTCTTGATTTTGATAATGTCAACTTGGTAGGTATTCTGGATGCTGATATGCTCCTGAACAGACCGGATTTCAGGGCTTTCGAACGATCGTTTCACCTCATGACCCAGGTAGCCGGGCGGGCGGGAAGACGTCAGAAACGCGGAAAAGTTATCATTCAAACAGGAAATCCTGATCATTGGGTTATCGAAAAAGTAATGACACATGACTATGTTGGATTTTATCATTCTGAAATCATTGAACGAAAAAACTTCTTCTATCCACCCTTCTTCAAAATGATTGAACTGACATTGAAGCACAAAGATGAGCATGTTGTAGACAATGCCTCAAGTGCCTTGGCACTTGAGCTAAGGAACATCTTTAAAGAGCGAGTTATCGGGCCTGAATTCCCTGTTGTCCG
>JBIKYP010000086.1:0-9509 GCA_044355195.1 Crocinitomicaceae bacterium
AATTACATAATAAATTCCCGCATTACAACTGGATTAAGAATAAAGGCTATCCAACTGAAGAACACCGATTGGCAATAGAAACTTTCGGTGATTGCGAATACCACAGACAATCATTCGCGCTTACGAAGCCCAAACAACTCACCTTGTTTTGATTGAACAAATCAATGTTCATTACATTCTATGGCTAAACTAAATTATTGTATTCCTTACTTTATTTTTGTCATCATAATAACTGTATGTTCGCGAGATATTTCTTCATCGCACTTGGAATAGCCAGCCTCCTTTGGGTGGGCTATGTAGCCGCTGACCTTATCGATCAGCGCAATGCCTTCGCTCCGACCTCTGTTTTTGGAAAAGAAGATGGAAAAGTTCTCATCATCAATCGAATGAATGAGGCAGACATTTCGAGTCTCCCATTCAAAACAATTGCTAAAAACCATGAAATTATCAATGCTCTAAAGCCTTACGTTGGCAAAATAAACAGTTTGTTAATTAGTGCGACTCGCAAAGTAATTCTTATTGAATCGAATAATGAATGGAACAAAAACAGCGTAAACGAATTGCTTAAGCAAACCGGTCTGATTTTCAAATCCACTGGGTTAAAGTCTTTCGAAGCTACCGGGTATGAAATTGAATACCATAAAAAAACGTTGTACTTACACTCTCCGGATATTAAAACAACCATAATCGAAACTTGGGCTAATTTTGACAGAAAATCAAGTGCCGCGATTGTTGATTTCTCGGGAGAAATTCCATCTATACTGGAGGTCTATTTCCGTAGAGACGGTAAAGTGGAATTTATCAATAAGAACCTGAAAGGCTTAAAAGGCAAACACATAAACGATAAATTGATTTTTTCTCCGGGACTACCTAAAAACATAAAAAAATACCACTTCTTTCAAAAAGATTTTGCCGCTTTCTCAGATCCAGTCTTTGCAAAAGGCCCAATGAATGAATGGATAGAGTCAGGATTTGTTACCTTTGAATTTAAAGGAAAGAAAGCTATTGTCACAGATTTTATCGAAGGCAAATCTCCTATTGATCAACTGAATAAACTCCTCAAAACTGAGGAAGCGAACGAACAATATGGCTTTTTTCAAGGAGTAGATCTCACCTCAGATTTTCCGTCATCCCTAAAATCAGGGTTTCATGTGTTCATTGATGGAAACTTTGTGATAATTTCAGAGGAGGAATGGATAGGTTCAGATATTGTGGGTCAATTAAAACTTGAAAACACCTTGTCCTCGGAACAATATGCCATGGACCAAATATTTAATGAACTGCCATCCAGAGTATCTGAACGTTATTTCGATGGTGACACCCGCTACACCAAAACTGTTTACAAGTTTAAACTTCTTGAGACTCACCTGGGCAATAAACTTTTTGACAATTTGGTTGTTCCAAAATCGATGAGCGCGGATTCTGAAGTAGACGAGCCATCAGAAAACGATGAATCTGAAACCTATAAAATAGATGCAAACATTAAGGATTTTGTAGCGTTTAATGGAAAAGGAAATTTTGTAGTATTAACTGTTACCGGGGAATTAATGTCCTACGCCAATGGGCGAATGAATTGGGTCAAAAATTTAAATTCAAAAACCGTAGGAGGAATAAATTATATTGAAGAATATCAACTAATCTTAGTTACGACCAAAAATGCGCTCCACCTTCTTGACAAAAGCGGAAAGTATATCACAGGAGGACCTGTTTCTTTAGGGTCAAAGATACCATCCCAACAAGCAACCCAATTCAACTATAAAGGAAGGATGTACATCGCTTATCCGGATCAAAACAGAAATGTTGTGGTGTATGATTCTCGCAGAAAAAAAATATCCTCATTTCCACATGGTTTGAGTAACGTGACTAGTCCTGTCGACATATGGGTAAGTCAGGAAAAACTCTTTTTTGGTGTATTAAATAATTCAGCTTTTGTAATGCTGGAAGCAGAAAAGAAACAAGAATATCGATCATTCCCTCTTCCAGGAGAGAGCATTTCAACTATTTCGAACAATGAACTCTTCTTACTCACATCTGAAGGTGGGCAACTCTCTTGCGTCAATCAAAAAGGTATCAAAACTGATATTCGTTCCGGCGCCAAAGGCAAGTTATTGGCCTCAGACAAAGGAAGAACAGAATCTTACATGTCAAATTATAACCGTGGACAAATTCAATTCTACGGGACCTCAGGTGATTTCCTGGGAAAAGTAAACACAAACTCAAAAGACCCTGAGTTTTGGATCTTACAAACCATTGACGGAAAATCGTATGTATCCTTGGTAGATGGATTAGACAACAACACATATGTCTATGAATTGGATGGGATGCAAATTGCCGACCGATCCTATGAGGGAAGCAAGAAGTGCATGTTGACAAGAGTTCAAGGCCATTTGTTGCTCTCTACCATCGTAGACAAGTACCTTGTTCAGTATCATATCAATAAGAATTAGTGCGCAAACCGAATAGCACCGAAAATTTAAACGTCAAGTTTTCAGCTGACAAAATACCAACCATTAAGCTCTAGTACACAACTTCCAATTATTAAAACTAAGTTATTCGATGTTATCAAATCGTTCATATCGTATTGTTTAGAGTCTAAAAATAGTGTACCTTTGAACTACTGAATTTACGCTATCCATTACCACTTTGGCAAAAAGAACATTTCGACTAACCCTTCCTCGGAACTATAGAATCGATTCTCAGGCTTTTCAAGCCCCATTACCTATAACCTATTTATAATGAAAAAAATTGTCTGTCTACTTGCTATCACAGTATTCATGTTCGGTTGTAAAAAACCTGACTTTTCCAAAGTTAAAGGAGTGGAATGGAGTCCAAATGTGGCAGCGCCTTTGGGCAATGCTGTCTTTGATGTTTACGATATTTTGACCGGACAAAATAAGAGTGACCTATTGCTAATAAACTCACTAGGAGAACTGACCTTGAATTACAAGGGTCAGGTGGGATCCATTTCAGCCAATGAAATTGCTCAAATGAACGATCAAAACTTGCAGTTTAAATTGGCCCCCTCCGAGCAAGGAATAAGTGCTATTCCCTCATTTTCATCAAGTATAACTCAAACCATTTCGGAGAAAATAAATTTCTCCTTAAATAACGGAATTGAAATTAATGAACTGTTCCTTTTTTCAGGCTCATTGAAATTGGATATCTCTACAGAATTAAAACACGATGTAAACATTAAAATAAGCTTTCCGGATATTCTAAAAAATGGTTCTCAACTTTCATATGACTTGACAGCAAATTATTCAGGAACTTCTCCCCATGGTGCATCTGGAAATGTTGATCTATCCGGTGCCGTGCTAGACCTGACCGCCGGTGGAAATGCAGCTAATAACACCTTAAGGGTGAATATAACCACATCCGTCAAGGGTACTGGAAATTCAATCTCAGGCACAGAAAATACGACTATTAATTTCGGATTCAACGGAATGACAATTGACAAAGCCTATGGCTATTTTGGTCAACACTCCATCATTTCTCAAAGCGACTCCATCCTACTGAAAGTTTTCGATAATTCTACAACCGGATTTGTACAGTTGACCAACCCGAAATTGAAATTCAAGGTGTCAAATTCATTCGGCATTCCTTTACAATTAAACATTTCAGGTTTAAAATCAATCAATGCAAGCACAGGGGTTATAACGAACTTAAACTCGTCGGTATTAAGCAATATAATGATCCCTGCTTCAACATCCTTGGGTAACCCCAGCGTTATGCAACTTCCTGAAATCAACACGTCAAATACCACAAATATGAATGCACTAGTCAATAACACCCCTAAGTATTTCAGCTTTAATGTGAGCGCAACCACCAACCCCTTAGGAGTAGCAAGTAATTTTGTGTCTAGGAACAGTAAAGTAGATGTTACAGCAGAACTTGAACTTCCGCTTGAGGGTTATGCCAATGATATTTCGATAAGCGATACCCTTGATTTCAATTTTTCTGAGGATATTGAAAAAATCGAGTCAGTCATGTTTCGCCTGTACTCGGAAAATGGTTTCCCGTTGAGCTTCAAATCTGAACTATTCTTTTTGGATGCCTACAATAATACACTTGTTACCTTGCTGACCAACGATCCGGATATGATAAAAGCGGCACCTGTAGATGCAGCCGGACGAGTGACTGGTAATGCGGTCATGACTAAAGATGTCCTTGTTTCAAATTCTCAAATTGCACTTCTCAAAAGTGCAAAAAAAGTCATCATAAAAGGAGTAGTTTCTACAACTCAGCCGCAGTCGACTATAGTAAAACTGTATGACAATTATAAGTTGAGTTTGAAACTAAGTATACAAACAAAGCTTAAACTCAACCTTTAAGAATCCGAAAGAACAACAATCCTTGGAGCTTTCTAACAATATCACTTTAATAAACCGATTTAATACAGTTAATCAATGAAACCTTTGAGATTTCACATCTTTTTCCTTCTTCTTCCTTTTGTTTCGTTAGCCCAACAAAATCTAACACTTTATGGAATGAAAGATTTGAGTCAAGCATTTTATGTTAACCCGGGATTTTATCAAAAAAATCGAGTATATGTTAGTCTTCCTATCGGTATTCAAACAATTGCCCTAAGTCACAATGGCTTCACTCTCGGTCATCTGCTTGAAACCACAAACAACAATTCCTATATTCAGCCCGAACGCGCCATTTCCAAAATGGGAAAATTAAACCTGATTGCATTTGAACAATCGTCAGAGTTGTTTGGTTTTGGGATGAAGATCAAGAAAAAGAACTACCTTTCATTTAGTGCCTCTCTGAAGTCAAATGCTATTTTCTCCTATCCTCGGAGCTTTTTTCAGCTTTTAAACGAGGGAAATGGAAGCTCATCCTTGATGGATCAAAGATTGTCTATGGACGGCTTGGGATTTTACGGAAACATTTACAGTGAATACGCTCTTGGATATAATCGATCTTTGTCAGACAAACTTTGTGTTGGTGGTCGACTCAAATTATTCTCGGGAATAGCCAATATTGCGACGACCAAATCCGATCTTGGAATTACCACCAACAGTCAATCATTCGATCTCACCTTAGACGGACAGATTGCAGTCAACTCATCAAATTCGTTATATTTTACTGAATCATCGAAAAGCAATGAGTTCAACAAAATCTTCCCTTCGGCTGCATTTGATTTCAAAAATATTGGATTTGGAATTGACGCAGGCGCAAGTTATAAACTCAATAAAAAGTTCGAATTTTCTGCCAGTCTGGTTGATCTCGGTTTCATTCGATGGAAATCAAATACAAAGAATTATGTGAGTTCACGCGTGAATTATACCTTCACAGGAGTAGATTTAGACAGTGTTCTCCTTGATAATATCGGATTTGATAAATATCTTGATACCCTCGAAAGCGTGTTCGGCTATAGCTCAAATTCACAGGCATATTCAACTTCTTTGTTCACGAGACTTTATCTCGGAGGTGTATATAATCTAAACAAAACATTTAGCTCAAGTTTTACTCTTCACAATCAGGTTATGGCTAATCGAATCAGAACCGGGGCGGCTATTGGAATGAATATGCACATCAGAAATTGGCTAAATTTTTCTGTCAATTACGCGGCATATGGTCGAAGTTTTAAAAACATCGGTATGGGATTGAGTTTAAAGGGTGGCCCAATTCAATTTTTCATTCTCACAGACAATATACTCTGTTATCTTAACCCTACCAATGCTAAAAATTTACATCTTTCATTTGGTTTAAACGTGTCCATCGGACCGCTTAAAGACAAAGATGAAGACGGGGTTAAAGACAGAAAAGACAACTGTCCGGAGCTACCCGGAAAGCCCGAATTCAAAGGGTGTCCTGATACCGACAATGACGGGATTACAGATGCGAAAGATGCCTGCCCTGACCATTCAGGAATACAGGCTTTTAAAGGATGTCCGGATAGAGACAATGACAGTATAATCGACAAGAACGACTCTTGTCCTGATTTGAAAGGCCTGGTTAGTTTTAAAGGTTGTCCGGATAGCGATGGAGACGGAGTTATGGATAAAGAAGATAACTGCCCCGAAACATCCGGGCTCATCGTAAATCAGGGTTGTCCTGACACAGATAAAGATGGGATTCTTGACATTCTAGACGGATGTCCTGATCAAATTGGACCAAAAGAAAATAACGGTTGTCCTTGGCCTGACACTGACAAAGATGGCTTAATAGACAAAGATGACGCTTGTCCTAATTTGGCAGGATCGATTCTTAACAAAGGATGTCCGGATGAAGATTCGGATAATGACGGACTTTCCGATAAAGACGATGAATGCCCGGGAACAGCGGGACCAATTTCTAATAAAGGATGCCCAATTATTGAAGCGGCAGTACAAGAAATCATACAAACGGCATTTGACAATCTGGAATTCGAGACAGGAAAAGATATTATCAAACAAGTCTCTTTACCTTCGCTCAATGCCTTAGCTGAAGTTTTTACGAAAAAGCCCGAGTGGAATCTGCAAATTTCAGGTCATACTGATAATGTAGGTGACGATCAGAAAAACCTCATCCTTTCCCAAAAACGCGCAGAAGCGGTTAAAAATCACCTAACTTCGAGAGGTCTAGATGCAAAACGTTTCTACGTTTTGTATTTTGGTGAAACAATGCCGATTGAATCGAACGATACGCCTGAGGGTCGTCAGAAAAATCGTCGCGTAGAAATGAAGATCATTTTCAAGTAAGCCCTATTGGAACAAATAGATGACCTAATAAATAGTTCGATACTTTATTCTATATTTTTGGGGTCATGATTTTGGGAAAACGACAGAGATACTTACTTAGCCTCCTTTCCGGTTTACTTATGACTCTGTCTTTCCCCTATACGGGGAGTCTAACAGCACTTGTTTTTGTTTGCTGGATACCCTTGCTGTTTGTAGAATATAATATCAGTTCCTCAGGGTACCGCTCCGGAAAAGTATTCATTCACGCTTATCTCACTTTTTTCATATTCAATATCGGTACTACCTGGTGGATCTGTAACGCCAGTGCCGCAGGAGCTGTTTTAGCCTTCACTCTAAATGCCCTTCTTATGGCTTTGGCTTTCCAATGCTATCATATCATCAATAAAGTACTTGGGAGAACCTACAGTCTTTTGGCACTGCTCTGTGTTTGGATAGGATTTGAATTTTTACATCATAGATGGGAACTTTCTTGGCCTTGGTTGAGTTTTGGGAATTTCTTTTCTATTCGTACAACATGGATTCAGTGGTATTCGTATACGGGGATGCTTGGTGGCTCTGTTTGGGTACTGCTTGTCAATTACCTAGGTTTAAAAAGTATAGTGTTCTTTACTGAAAAGATCTCTTTCACCTCTAAATCTAGGCTCTACATCGGACTTTACGTGAGTTTTATCTTTATTCCATTAATGGTATCTCTGACCTTATATTATTCCTGCCGAACCACCATTGATACAACAGAGGTTGTAATCGTTCAGCCAAATATTGATCCCTACAATGAGAAATTCTCCACGCCTATTGGAACACAATTAAAAAAGTTGTTTGCCCAGGCAAAAAAGAAAGTTACTCCACACACCAAAATAATCATTGCTCCTGAAACGGCATTGAGCAGTTCATTTTTTGAAGAAGAACTCCATCAGCATTCATTTTATAGCTTTCTAATTAAACAACTTCGGGAATGGAAAACAACCGCTCTTTACACCGGAGCATCTACCGCAAGATATTTTGATAAAAGGAACTCACGTGCGTCAGTCAAATTACCTGATGGTCCGGGTTTCATTGAATTTTACAATAGTTCGCTGGTGATTGAGGAAGACGGAACACACGAATTCCTGCACAAATCGAAGTTAGTCTTAGGTGTAGAAAAAATCCCCTTTTCCGATTGGCTGCCTTTTCTTGAAAAACTTTCGATTAATAACGGTGGAACGTCAGGAACTTTAGGAGTGGAAAAGGAAGCCAAAACATTAACAAGCAAAGATCTCACCTTTGCACCGCTCATCTGCTATGAATCCATTTACGGAGATTTTACCGCTCTGCAGTGCCGAAAAGGGGCTCAAGCCATTTTTGTCATTACCAATGATGGCTGGTGGGGCGATACTCCCGGATACAAACAACACATGAGCTTCTCTCGTTTACGTGCGATAGAAAACCGAAGGGATGTTGCTCGTTCGGCAAATACGGGTATCAGTTGTTTCATAAATCAACGGGGGGATCTCATACAAGCCACCAAATGGTGGCAAAGTGATGCTATTCGTGCCAAATTGAATTTAAATTCGAGTCTATCATTCTACAGCAGAACGGGAGATCTTATAGGAAAGATATTTCTTTATCTCGGCATCACTCTTACACTGATAACCCTCTACAGATCATTGAAAGGCACTTTGTATGGTGCTCCTCATCCTTAAAAGGAAATTAATCCAAAACGTTCCTTTCTTCTCCCTTGAAAGGAATAGAAAAGAATTTCACGGTTTTTATAATCAATTTTACACTTCTTTGGCACCAGTATAGTTGAGATCTCCTTGGAATCATAAAGTGTCTTGCGATCTATAGCCCCATCCACCAAATTCACTTCCACTGTTGCAACAACATTTTTTCTCTTTGAGAAGCTGGATGGAAACAATCGATCAGAAGGTAAAAATTTTCCTGCCTCATCATAATTCGATACATTATCATTGAATACAAAGCATAATTTTCCATCGTCAATGAATCTCACATAAGAACTAAAACACCCATCATCATTCGTAGAAACTTGAGTTTTATTAATTTTTGTTAACCAATCAAATCCACCTTCCGCGGATACTTTAAAGGCAATAATATCATTGTAATAATAGGTATAGATTGTTCGGATGGCACCCGTTCTGGGATCAGTGTAAGTAGTTATATGCACATAGTATTGCTCAAGCGAACCAACAATACTTCCATCGGTTAGCACCTCTGTTTGCCTCATCACGTAATTGTACAATGTCGGCTCACCTTTCCCCTTAATCTCACGTTTTTCCGCTCGTTGTTTTTGACGATCAGTACAATCCTGTGTGATAAAATCCTTTCCGAATTTCTCAAAGCCCTCATTCATAACCTCCTTTTTATCGAAATCTATGCGCAGATAAAATAATCCGCTCACTCCTGCTTCACTTTTTTCTCCATATACCCCGGCTATCGTAAAAATCTTTTTGTTATCTGAATTCATCTCCATCGCCTCAATGCGCTTACCCTCCATATTCAATGTCATATTCTCTACATTATCGGGTGTAAGATGTAAAATATGCACCGCTTTATAGTCCAAATAATTTCTAAACATTGTTCTCTTCCCTTCTTTGAATTCTGTCACCGAAATAAAGTAATCACCCGTATTTGATAAATAATAATTATCAATGGAACAAAATTCAGGATTGTATGGCAGTTCGTATTCGCCATAAGACACCTCATTTAGACTACTATCCATGATTTTAAATCCATAACGATCTTTAGTATCATTTTTTCCGGGAATTGCCCAAACAACCCCTAGAAAGGAATTATTCCTGGAAGTGATTATATCAAAGCTTCCTT
>JBIKYP010000087.1:0-9450 GCA_044355195.1 Crocinitomicaceae bacterium
CAGAACTCCCATGCTGAAGATAATATTCAATAACTCCATGTTACAAATGTGAATTATTTTTTCCATTCTCGTTGTATTCTAATAGTAATGTTCCAGATTTACAGTGCGGTTATTTATGCTAATTTTGAGTTCAATTACATCATTTATGAAGAAAATACTTTTGCTGATTTGTTTGATCTCTTTTCATGTTCTGCCTGTTTCTGCCGAAGAGGGAATGCTTATTCCGTCTCTAATTTCTGCTTTTGAGTCAGATATGAAAGCAAGGGGGATGAAACTAAATGCTACTGATATATACAATGTTAATCATAGTAGTCTTAAAGATGCCGTATTGCATTTTGGAGGTGGATGCACTGCAGAATTGGTTTCTTCCAAGGGATTGCTATTAACTAACCATCATTGTGGGTTTTCACAGATTCAATCGCACTCATCTCTGAAAAATGATTACCTGAAATATGGTTTTTGGGCCACAGATCTGAAAGCAGAACTTCCGAATGCTGGTCTCACAGCTGCAAGAATGGTGAGAATAGAGGATGTGACCAGGTCGGTTTTATTTGGGGTCATTTCATCAGATGATCCTTTGAAGCAGGAACAATCCATGCAAAAGAATATTAGTCAGTTAATTAAAGATGCGATCAATGGGACACACTATGCGGCGGAAGTCAAACCGTTCAATTATGGAAATGATTTTTATTTAATTGTTAAAGAGGTCTTTAAAGATATCCGTTTAGTTGGCGCGCCACCAAATTCGATTGGAAAATTCGGTGGAGATACTGATAATTGGGTATGGCCACGTCATACGGGTGATTTTTCTGTATTCCGAATCTATGTTGGAAAGGATAATAAGCCTGCAACGTATTCAGAAAATAACATTCCCTATTCACCTGTCTACTTTCTTCCTATTTCGCTGAAAGACAGAAAGACTGGTGATTTTACCATGGTGTATGGATTTCCCGGAGAAACCGAACAACACGTCGTTTCTGGATACCTCAAATTTATCATTGAAAAAGAACGACCGGCGAGACTACGTATGAGAGAAAAGTCTCTCGGTGCAATCGATGCCGCCATGCGCTCCTCCGACGATGTGCGTATTAAATATGCGGCAAAACAGGCGAGTATAGCTAATGCTTACAAGAAATGGATAGGTCAGGTTGATGGATTAAAACGTGTTGACGCGATTCACATAAAGATGCAAAGAGAAGAGACGTATTTGCAAAGGGCGAAATCCAATGAACAATGGAATGCGAACTACGGGGAGATCATAGAACAGATGAACAAGCATGTAGAGCAGGGAGCCAAATGGGAGTTTGAATATGCCATGGGTGTAGAGTACTTTTTCGTTGGTCCGGAGTATTTTAAACTGGGTAGGGCATTGGATGATCTTTCAAAAAATGTGCAAACCTTGGAGAAAAAAGGCGAATTAAATTCAGCGTTAGATAAATTGATTAAAGGGGCTGAGGGATTTTTCAAAAACTATGACATTGGGGTGGATCGGCGTATTTTCGAACTTCTTACTGAGGAGTATCTGCGCCAAATCAATCCTGACGAGTTAAAGCTGATAAATATAGGTGATTTAAGTAAATCCGTTTATTCAAAATCTGTTCTGACGGACAAAGAAAGATATCTTTCATTTTTGTCTAAGTTCAAAGCATCTTCTGTCAAGACTTTGCAAAAAGACCCCGGGTTTAAATTTTTCATCGAGAATTTTAATCGATTCCGAAATGAGGTCGGTCCGAACTATTCTCAATTTGATGAGCAAATGACGGCTTTGTTGAAGAATTATGTTGCAGGTAAATATGAAATGTTTCCTGATTACAAACATTGGGCTGATGCAAACAGCACTCTCCGAATTACCTATGGTCAGCTGGAAGGATCAGCTCCTGCGGATGGAATGACATACCTGGAACATACATCAATTGATGGTATAATTGCAAAATATAATAGTGGCCATTCTGATTTTGAATTAGCACCCAGAATGCTTGAAATGTATAAGAGTAAGGATTATGGTCCGTACACTCAGAATGGAGAGCTCTGGGTTTGTTTTACGGGGTCAAATCATACTACGGGAGGTAATTCGGGGTCGCCGGTTATTGATGCTGAGGGTCACTTAATGGGTTTAAACTTTGACCGTACTTGGGAAAGTACGATGTCTGATTATATGTTTGACACAAAACGTTGCAGAAATGTAGTGGTTGATATTCGTTATGTATTATGGGTAATCGATAAATACTCAGGGGCGAAGCATTTGGTAGATGAGATGGAATTAGTAACGAGTACGAATTAAAAAGGCGCCAATCGGCGCCCTTCAGTTCGAATGTTGTTAAACATGTAAAGCTCGTGACTGTGTTGCGTCCAAAGCGGCCTCTTTTACTCCTTCAGAATAGGTAGGATGAGGATGGCATATTCGCGCGATATCTTCCGCTGATGCACGATATTCCATCGCCACAACTGCTTCCATAATCAGGTCTGCCGCCCTTGGTGCAATCATATGCACACCAAGTACTTCATCCGTGGTAGCATCTGCAAGTATTTTAATTAACCCTGAAGTGTCCATGCTTGCACGGGCTCTACCCAATGCTTTAATAGGGAAGCTACCTACTTTATAATTGGATCCTTCCGATTTTAGTTCCTCTTCAGTTTTTCCTACCGCAGCAACTTCCGGCCAAGTGTATACAACTCCGGGGATGAGGTTGTAATTGATATGTGGTTTTTGTCCGGCTAATAATTCAGCAACATAAACACCTTCCTCTTCTGCTTTGTGTGCCAGCATGGCACCACGCACTACATCACCGATAGCATAAATGTTTGAAACAGCTGTTTGTAGATTTTCATTAACCTCAATTTGTCCGCGCTGATTTACAGATAAACCCGCTGCTTCAAGATTCAATGCCTCAGTAAATGCTTTTCGACCAACTGCTACTAAACAATAATCGGCCTCCATTTCAACCGGCTCACCTTTTTTGTTCGTGGCTTTTAAGAGTACCGAAGTTCCTTTATTTTCGACACTTTGAACTCGGTGTTCTAGATGAAATTTAAATCCTTCTTTTTTTAGTGCTCGTGTCAGTTCTTTACCAAGGGTACCGTCCATTGTTGGTATAATGGTATTTGCGAATTCAACTACTTCAATTTGTGTCCCAAGGCGACTATAAACGGAACCCAGTTCTAAACCAATTACACCTCCGCCTATAACAAGCATTTTCTTCGGTATTTCTTTCAAGCTTAAGGCTTCAGTAGAGGTGATGATTCTTTTTTTATCCGGTTCCATTCCTGGGAAATAATTCGGTTTGGAACCTGTTGCAATAATGATGTTCTTTCCTGTAAGAATTACATCTTCGTCGGTATCACTTTTCACCTTTATGGTGTTCTTATTTACAAAAGAACCTACTCCGTGATGGACGTCTATCTTGTTCTTATCCATTAGAAATTTGACGCCGGCGCATGTTTGAGATACTACATCATTCTTTCGGCTAATCATCTGACTAAGATTGACTTTTACACTTTCTAACTCAATTCCGTGTTCCTGAAAGGTGTGTAACGAATTATGGTAGTGTTCAGAGGAATCAAGTAAGGCTTTTGAAGGAATGCAACCTACATTCAGACAGGTTCCCCCTAGCGTCTGATATTTTTCGATAATTGCTGTTTGCAATCCTAATTGTGCACAACGAATGGCTGAAACATATCCTCCTGGTCCAGAACCGATAATTATAACGTCATATGACTTCATATTCTAATTTTAACAGTAGCTGCAAATGTAGGGAGTTTCTCACATTATGATCATATAATAACAAAAAAGGGACGGATGCCCGTCCCTCGAATTTCAATATATGACAATTTATAACTTAATAAATTTCACTGTATCATTCTGTTTACCCGCATTCAGCTTTACGATGTAAGTTCCTCTTTGTAAATCTTCACCGTCAATGGTAATGGTTTGTGATCCGGAGTCCATATTTTTTCTGGAAATAGTTTTCACCAGACTTCCTGAAATAGAATACACATATACATTAACGTTTGAAATCTCTTCGAGATTGAAGGTTAGAACCGTGTTGTCATTTGTAGGGTTTGGATATGTTTTCAATTTAGTCTTAAAGGCGTTATCGCCGTTTCCGACAAGATCGTCAACACCGAGATAGGTTGCCGAACTCCAAATCCCACGACCAAACGTGCCGATGTAAATTTCACCTGGTCTTCGATTCCCTTCATCCCATGTTCTCCATGACTGACGAACCTCGTATACCGGAGTTCCCTCGAATCCTGTTGAAGCATTTTCCCACTTTCCACCGCCGTCTTCTGTCACATAGACTCCTTCAGATGTACCCAGGACGATAATATCAGAATCATCGCGGTCAATAATGCCATCGTAAGTAGCGACTGCAGCCGGTAAAGATGGAAGAGCAGTAAATGTTGGTGTGGCTGATGATGCGTTTAAAGATCGTCTGTTTGTTCCTCCAAAGCCGGCAAAAAGAACAACATCATCCTTATTGGAGGGATTCACTGCAAGACCTTCATAGCTGCCCGTAGCAATTAAAGTTTTAGTGGTAGACGTAGGCGGTGTTGAAAAGTCGAGTTTAGAAGGATTCCAAGAGAACCCTGCTTTGGTCATGAACTGGGGATCAGAGCTGTAAATATCACTCAGCCCATCAATTCGGTAGATACCGTTTCCGCAGGAAACATAGCAATGATTCAGGTCTTTAGAAAATTCAATATCGACGGAACTAGTAATTGATCCCCCAACTCCTTTAGCAATACATACCCACTGTTGTTGTTTCGCTGTATCAGCAATAGTTAAACGAAGCGCATTTCTGGTGCCCCATAACTCCCCTCCATTTGCAGATTTTGTTGTTGATGTGCCATTGATGTAAACCAAGAACCAGGACTGGAAAGGATCTTGAACAATCACAGTATCCCAGGCAATGTTAAAAGCTATCGAATCATTTCCTAAACTATACTTTTTACCTGTAGCCTGATTTTTTGCGTAATAATGTTTGTACGATCCAATGCTTTTCACTACAACTGTGTCAGCACCTGTTGGGAAATTAACCATTAATGAGTCGCCTATTGCCGGTGGATTTGTTCCGGAAGAGGAAGGAAAAGAAGTGTAGGTAAAATTGCCTAGATAAACCGTTTGTTCATTCAGTTTGTTTACTACAGATACGTCCAACTTCGTAGAAACAGGATCATATAAGACAGTATCGTCAAAATATAAGTTTTTTGGTGTGGTGTATTTGATCAAATTTCCGGTTGACATGCTCGGAACATTAATTTTAGAGCCTACTGTGTAATTTTGTGTTGGAATGAACTTCACAGAATCTTTGGAATTGGTATCGTAATATTCTGCTAAGACAAATTCCGTGTGAAAAGGATGATATAAACTTCCTTGAGTACCTGTAATAGGGTCATAATTTCCTGGAAGTCTTGGTTTGAAAGATTTCCATGTTTCACCCTTGTCTCCGGATCTCTGAATGAAGTTGTAGTATACAGAGGAAAACATTACGCTCGAATTGTAAAATGAAATTTCACATTCAAAGCCATCCCCACCGGAGACTTCTTTAAATTCTTGTTTGGTTGAAAGGGTGCCGTCATTGTATATGGTTCCATTATCTTGAGTTCCACCCATCAGGGCACCATCCTTGTCAAATGCTATTCCATAAAATTGCGTCACATTGTAACCTCGATTGGCCGGGAACCACGTTTGTCCGTAGTCATCGGTGATGCCAATTCCTCCATCATTTCCTATATAGAGTCGATTTAAATCATCCCATTTCATTTCGTGGTTGTCCGCATGTGCATATTTCGGTGAATAAGGAGGTAAAAACCAGTATGTTAAGCCTTCAAAGCCTCCTGAAGGAGGAGAGTTTACAGTTTGTTTCCATTGCCAGATGTCTATACCGCCTATCAATACTTTTTCATTGTTGTTCGGAAGTACAGATATGACTGAGTTCCATTTACCTTGATCACGATAAATATCAAGGTTGCTGGGTGTTCCTGATGCCCCAACAAACTGAGACCAAGTATTGCCGTTGTCGTGTGAAACATGCATGCCGTCGAGATTCTCCCCGGTTCTTACAGCATAAATGGAATAGTTTCCGTTTTCTTTCGATGGTGAAATGGCGAATTCGAGGCGTGATGCACCTCCGGGAATCAGCCCCGATCCAGTACCTGATTTATTTGTCCAACTATCTCCACCATCGTAAGAAACAAAAACTTTATTTGAATTAAAAGCGGCTACAATAACTTGACCGTCTTTCGAAACCTTAAGTGCTGTACACTCGCCGAATGCACTGGAACCTGCTGATACTGGGGTTATTGATGCGTCTCCAATCTTCCATTTTTTTAATCCCGAACTAGTAGCAAGCCAGACAAAATTGTTAACATCTGACGACTCTACTTCCAAACAGCTGCTGGTCGCAGGAATTTTAGCCCATGAACTGCCTTTGTCCGTGCTGTACCAAACACCGTTGCCTGAGGTGAAGGGTTCTGTGTAAGCACCGTTAAAACCGGTCGAAACGAATAAGGTGCCATCCGGTGTTTGTGTCATACTGGAAATCATTGGACTTCCACCTGCGTTGATATAGGACTCCACTCTCGACCATTGATTTCCTCGATTTGTTGAAACAAAAAGACCTCCCGACACACCTCCTGCCCAAATTTTATTTCGATCTGAACGATCAATTTGAATAGCTCTTGTACGTCCTCCAATGTTATCAGGCCCTTGCTCCATGAAGGTTATTGACTTACTCCTGGGACTCATTCGGAATTGCTTACGAATCAATTCTAATTTTTCAGGATTAATCGGCAGGCCGGTGCTTTGATCAATATAACGAGCCTCTATCCATTTTTGAAAATCATCGACGGATTGATATTCTATAAAAGGAAGACCTTTTTTTGAATATCTTCCTTTAAGAGTTCCATCTTCTAGGGTCCAAAAAGTAAGGGTGGAAATTACAGCCAAAAGGCTCAAGGAAACAACGATCAATCGATTACGATTCATGATTATAGAGTTATTTTGTTTTGAATAAATTATAGCAACAGCTAATATAATAATTCTTGGAATACAATATTACGTTAAAGTGAATTTTGGGTAAATATTATTTTGGTGTTATGAACTCAAACGGCTCGCTTGAGTTGGTATATTACCATTAGAATAGGTGTTTTTCAGCATGATAGGAACTTCGAACCAATGGCCCACTCTCTACATACCGAAATCCCATTTTAAGGCCTAGTTCCTTGTACTCGCTAAACTTGTCCGGGGTAATGAAATCATCAACTTTGAGGTGTTTTGGGGTGGGTTGTAAGTACTGCCCTAAAGTTAGTATATCAACTTTGACCCTCCGAAGATCTTCCATCGTTTCCATTACTTCTTGTTCCGTTTCACCTAAGCCTAACATAACTCCTGATTTCGTCCTCATTCCTCCTTTTTTTAATCTGAAAAGAACTTCCAAGCTACGATCGTATTTTGCTTGAATTCGAACTTGCTTCGTGAGTCTTCTGACCGTTTCCAAATTGTTAGAAACGATTTCAGGCGCTACGTCTATGATCTTTTGAAGGTTATCCCAATTTCCGGCGAAATCCGGTATCAATGTTTCTAAGGTTGTTTTCGGTGAAGCCTTTCTAATTGCTCTCACGGTTTGAGCCCAAATTTCCGATCCTCCGTCTTTGAGATCATCTCTGTCTACCGAAGTAATGACTGCATGTTTTATCCCCATAGTTTTAACACTACTAGCCACCTTTTCAGGTTCAAATAGGTCTACCTCTTCCGGTCGACCGGTTTTGACTGCGCAAAACCCGCATGATCGTGTACAGATATTTCCCAGAATCATGAAGGTGGCAGTGCCTTCACCCCAACATTCGCCCATGTTTGGGCAACTACCACTCTCACAGATGGTGTGAAGGTTGTGCTGATCAACAAGAGCCCTCACTTTCTTGTAATTTTCTCCTACAGGTAATTTTACACGCAACCATTTCGGTTTCTTAATCCCGATTTCGTTTTGATTTATTTCGGTTGGTTCACTCATCGATTTATAATTCTTGCTTGTTATTACAAAATTAAGGACAATTGACATGTTATTAATGCATCTTGGGCAGATTAGCAATAAAAACTAACTTTACACCATCAGAAGTCTTATAGTTTTATGAATACAGCAAAAATTCAATATCTGGGTGACTTGCGTACCGAATGCACTCATCTTTCATCAGGCTCGGTAATTCGAACTGATGCCCCCTTGGATAATAAAGGTAAAGGAGAATTTTTTTCCCCCACTGATTTGGTGGCTACTGCGTATGCCTCCTGTATACTCACGATTATGGGGATCTATTGTCAAGAGCACGGTATAAATATGTCCAACGGAACCATTCAGGTAACAAAACTGATGGAATCGGGTCCAAGGCGAATAGGGAAGTTGTTGTTAAGTATAGATTTGCGAGGTAATAATTGGGATGCGGATACGGCTGAAAAAATTATTCGTGCCGGAAAGGCTTGTCCGGTTGCAAAAACGTTGGGTGACCGTGTAGAAGTTGAAATTGAGATTCAAAGTTGATGAAAAAGGAATTTGATAGACCATATCGTAAAAAGAATGAGGAAAACCTTGTTTATGGGCTAAGAGCCGTAATCGAAGCCATACGTGCTGACAGAGAGATTAACCGCATTTTGATTCAAAAGGGCATGAATAAGGATCTTTTCATGGAACTCAAAGAGGTACTTAAAGGGAAGGATTTTCAATTGCAATTCGTTCCTGAAGAAAAATTAAATGCGCTTTGCAATGGAAATCATCAAGGGGTGATAGCTTTAGTTTCAATGGTTGTCTATGAAGAAATTGAGCCTCTTGTTGATAAACTTATCGAAAGCGGTGTAAAACCTTTTATTCTCGTACTGGATCGAATAACAGACGTTCGAAATTTTGGTGGAATTGCTCGAACTGCAGAATGCCAAGGGGTACATGCCATACTTATTCCGTCGAAAGGATCTGCGTTAGTAACACCCGACGCAATCAAAACATCAGCAGGAGCACTTAATCGGATTAAAGTCTGCAGGACAAATGAGCTTAAAAATTCATTATTCTATCTACAGCAATCCGGACTGAGACTGGTTTCATGTACCGAGAAATCGAGTTTGCCTCTTTATGAAGTGAATTTGAGAGGGTCAGTTGCCGTTATATTGGGGTCAGAAGAGAATGGTATCACCTCCGATTTATTGAATTTGTCTGATGTTAGAGCTCGCATCCCTATGAAAGGTCATATATCCTCATTGAACGTAGGGGTAGCTGCCGGAGTAATCCTCTATGAAAAGATACGCCAAGAATTACATTATTAGTTTATCGACCTTTTTAAGGCATAATGTTGTCTTTTTGGCAATCCTGTTAGTGGGATTGACCTTGCGAATTCTATTTATTTATCATCAAGGGCTGTCAAACGATGAGCTCAGTGCATGGTATCGGACACGATTTGATTCATGGC
>JBIKYP010000088.1:0-9428 GCA_044355195.1 Crocinitomicaceae bacterium
AAACAGAAACCCTTAATTGATGACCGAATACATTCATTTCTTATACCGTTAATTTATCAAGATACGCATAAAATTCAGGAAATGACTTACGCACAGCATCTGCGTCACTGATGCTCACCTCCGACGATAATCCAAGAGCAAAAATAGCACAAGCCATTGCAATTCGATGGTCAAGACGAGATGAAACACTATTCATCAACATCCCCTTTCTTGGATGAATCACCATCGTATCATTCTCAATTTCAATGTTTCCTCCGAGTTTAGCCAATTCTTCCACAATGGTAACAGCGCGATTGCTTTCTTTACTAAAGAGCCTGTGAACTCCATAAATTCGGGATATTCCCCTTCCAAACGACCCTAGTACAGCTAATGGAGGAAACAGATCCGGACAATGAGTGGCATCAAATTGAAAAGAATTAAATTCATTTTTGGTCACACTAAGTGTATCTGCTTCCCAAATTACCGTTGCACCAAAATCTTCCAAGGCTGAAATCAGACGGACGTCGGCCTGCTTACTTTCTTTTTTTAATCCGTTTACACGGATCGAACCAAACAATGCAGCACCCACTAATAGAAAAGAAGCACTACTCCAATCCCCTTCGATAGTTATTTCTGTTCTCTGAAAATGGTAGGGACCGTTAAAATGAACCTCATCCCCTGAGAATTCAATCGATACACCAAAATCACGCAGGACATCGAGACTCAATTCGATATAGGGAATACTAGCCGGATTCATGATTTTAATCGTTTCTGACCGTGTGCTCCCACTCCCGGCATAGGCGTAAATAAACCCGGTCACAAACTGAGAACTAAGGCTTCCATCCAATGCAATATCCTTAGGAATCAAAGGTCCAAGTATAGAAAAGGGCAATCTTCCCGAATTACTTGAAAATGAAACATTTAATTCAGAAAAAACATCATCGAAAAGCTTCATCGGTCGCGTTGTCAGACTACCCTTTCCATGCAAACTGAGTTTCTGACCGGCATTTGCTAGAATGGGTGTAAACATTCTGGAAGACAAGCCCGATTCGCCGAAGGAAAGATCAGTAGAGGAGAAGTTCAATTTATCACCCTCCGGAACGAGGATGGTGTTGCCATTCCTATGAGGTTTTAACGTACTACATTGCAACAATCCCAATGCAGCGAGTTCATCATCTGAATTGCCTAATCCATGTATCGAAGTAGATTCTTTTGACAGCAGTGCACATGCTAGCACACGCTGCGCATGACTTTTTGATGCAGGAATGGTTATTTCTCCCTCAAAACGATTATGTGGCCGAATACGTTGATTCATGGGCCAAAGTTTTTCATTTTATTTCGAAAAACAAATGTAATTCATGTTTAATTAGACTTTATCTAATACTTCTTCCTGCTTTCGTATACTCTCGAGGTGGATCAACTCCATCATTCCGCGAATAAATTCTTCGCCTAAACCGAATTGTTCCCCCTGAAGTATGCTCTTTTCAAGGATTTCATTCCAACGACTTGTTTGATAAACGGTCATTTGATTTTGTTTTTTCAACTCTCCTATTTTTATAGATACCGCCATACGATTCTTTAACAATTGGAGCAATTCATTATCCATAAGGCTAATTTCATCCCGAAACGCTGAAAGCAACTCCTGATATCCTGGCTCTCCCTCTGTCTGTCTGGGCACTAATTCACTGATAAGATCTGACAATACATGGGGGGTGATCTGCTGCTCTTTATCTGTCCAGGCATTATCAGGATCGATATGAGTTTCAATCATTGCGCCATCATACCCGAGATTTAAGGCATGCTGAGTGATGTGCTTCAAGCGGTTTCTCTCACCACATATATGAGACGGATCAATAAGCATCGGCACGTTGGGTAATAAGCGTCGAACTTCAATAGGAATCTGCCACATCGGCGCATTTCTGAATCCGGTAGGAACGGACGATGTAAAACCCCGATGAATTAAGCCCAAATCCTGAACACCGGCCTTTTCAAGACGTTCATAAGCTCCTATCCATAATTTGTGGTCGGGATTCACCGGATTTTTAATCAATACCTTGACCTTAGTCCCTTTCAATGCATCGGCTATTTCCTGAACGCTGAAAGGATTAACTGTAGTTCGAGCACCAATCCATAAAACGTCTGTATCAAATTGAAGCGCATTATTTACGTGTTCAGCGTTCGCTACTTCCACGCCGGTTTTAAGTCCGGTCTCTTTTTTAACACTTAGCAACCACGAGAGTCCGATCAAACCAATACCCTCGAATCCGCCGGGATTCGTTCGAGGTTTCCAAATACCCGCACGAAATACATCAACCTGTCCAAGGTTCGCAATCTTTTTTGCTGTTGCAACAGTTTGTTCCTCGGTTTCTGCACTGCAAGGACCCGCAATAATTAAGGGTTTCGTGATCATATACTTATAAATTTGCTCCTTCGTAAATACCGAGGATGTTTACATGTTCGACCATTTCAATCAATTCTTCCAATGCTTTTTTGAATAATTGTTCGTCAGGAAAAGAAATAGACATGTGGAAAGCGTATAGATTCGTTACCTCCGGAATAGGTACACTTTGTATTTTCTTTAAATTCAGATCATATCTTTTAAAAACTTCCAATACCTTATATAGGTGTCCGGGTTCATCGGGCAAACGGAATGAGATGGATGCTTTGTTAGGTTTACTGATAATATCACTATGTTTGGTAATAATGTAAAAGCAGGTATAATTATTCTTTTCATCACAGACATTTTCAGCGAGAACGTCCAACCCGTGCAGTTTTGCAAGAGAGGGTCCACCAATCACCGCCAATTCGACTTCATTTCGTTCAGCGATCATCTCTGCCGAAGCAGCCGTGTCTTTGTATTCCGTCACCTTTACATTTCGCAGTGAACTTAAGAATTCCTGCGATTGACCAATCGCCATAGGGTGCGAGATTACCTCTTTAACTTCGGTTAATATCGCTCCGGGTTTACCCAACAGATGCATTTCAAGCGGGAGGTAGATCTCTCCAATAATCTTCAATTCGTAACTTTCAATGAGGTGATAGTTTAATAGAATAGTTCCTGCTATCTTATTCTCGATAGCGATTACCCCAAAGTCGGCCTCATTTCCCGTGATACGCTCACATACCTCTCTGAAGGTTCCGCACTCCAATGTATCCACCTCTTCGCCAAAGTATTTCTTTGCCGCCAAATCGTGATATGAAGCTAAACCTCCCTGTATCGCTACTTTATGATTTCTCATATACCTTTTATTTATTCGTTCACTCTATTTAAAACTGACTAACCGCTACTACTCTACTCTGCTCAACTTTCTTTGTTTTGTGTTAAAAAAAAACCTCCAACATGGGAGGCTATAATATCTTGTCAATCCACACCCCCTTCAGGACCTTTCATCATAATAAAAAAATACACTTACACTGCTTTGCCACTTTTGTGACACCAATCGACAAATATCTATTGAAACACTATTCATTTCGTCAAAACTTGGATACAAAGGTAGAGAGAATAAACGCTCGTAGACACAATACAGGACAAATCACAACAATTTAATCTTTAACATATACAAATAATTTATTTTATATATAACTTCTAATTAGCTAAATAAATATTTTCAATTATTTTTTATTATAGGACAATATATAATTTTTAATCTTTAAAAGCTTAAATTATTCATTCTCTATGAAGACAATTGCAGCCCATCTTAACCTTAAAAGTGATTTTGCATGTCCGAAACTTCAAGATAGAATAGATTATGTATCTTTGTGATCATCCATGTTGTCCAAAAAAAGTAAATACGCTATTAAAGCGCTCATGTCTCTTGCTAAAAGATATGAAGAAAAAACACCATTAAAGATTTCAAGCATTGCCGAGGAGGAAAACATCCCAAGAAAGTTTCTGGAAGCCATTTTAGTTGAACTAAGGAACAATAGTATTCTTCACAGTCGCATGGGTGCCAATGGGGGTTACTTACTCGCTAAACATCCAAATGAGCTCTTTTTGTCCCAAGTGATTCGTATCTCCGGTGGTCCCATAGCTATGCTACCATGCGTTAGCTTAAACTTCTACGAACCTTGCGAAGAATGTGAGAATGAAAAAACTTGCGGCCTAAGCAGTGTAATGCGCGAAGTGCGAGAGGCAACCATTGCAATTCTTTCTAAAACATCCATTCAAGACCTTCTTTCGCGGGAACAAGATCTCTTGAAAAAGATCACCACCCAATAGTTATCCTACTTCTCCAATGGGAAATTAGATTTTTTTAATCATTTTCTTGTCTATTCAATTTTTTCAGCTTTAATTTGTGCCGGATTTAGGAGATGGAATTGTTTAGATTTCTTTTTCCTACTTCTCCGATAGATTTTAAAACATTTTAACATGGCAAGATTTAGAGATGGAATAGAAAATGTGGCAGTTAGCGATAAAAAAGCCATAGTAGGGCGAGATATCCTCGAGTTAAGGGACAAGATCGCCTCATTCAAGAACGGTGAACTGGCAGAGGACAAGTTTAAAGCACTGCGTCTGGCACGCGGAGTTTATGGCCAACGCCAACAAGGCGTACAAATGATCCGCATTAAACTTCCGTTCGGAAAGGTTACACCAAATCAACTGAGAAGGATTGCCTCTGTATCCGATGAGTACAGCACAGGTCACCTTCACATTACCACCCGACAAGACATACAGATACATTATGTAAGTCTGGATCGTACCCCCGAACTGTGGGCTGATCTTGAGAAGGATGATGTAACGCTTAGGGAGGCTTGCGGTAATACCGTAAGAAATGTAACAGCCAGCGCCGTAGCGGGTATCGATAAGAACGAGCCTTTCGATGTGGCACCTTATGCCGATCTTGTTTTTCGCTATTTTCTGCGCAAGCCCTTTGGGCAGGAACTGGGACGAAAGATTAAGATTGCCTTTTCGTCTTCAGATGCCGATGACGCCTATACCTTTATTCACGATTTCGGTTTTATCCCAAAGCTACAGAACGGCTCACGCGGATTCAAAGTGCTCGTTGGCGGTGGATTGGGTGCACAACCCTACCTTGCGAACGTCGCCTATGAATTTCTATCTGAAAATGAGATCATCCCTTTCATAGAGGCAAGCATCCGCATTTTCGACCGCCACGGCGAACGCAACAGTCGCAACAAGGCAAGAATGAAATACCTGGTGCAAAAAATTGGTTTCGAGTCCTTCATGGATCTGGTGACCCATGAAATGAAGGCGGTGCAGTACACTATCGAGAGCGACTTTATCATTCACGAACAAAATGTGGCATTGTCCGGTTCAATTCAAGAAATCTCACTGGAAGAACTCGTTAACCGAACAACGGATAAAGGATTCAAAACTTGGATACAAACCAATGTCTTCGAACAGAAACAAGAAGGGTATTACGGTGTTTATGTAAAAGTTCTTCTTGGAAATTTCTCTACAGCTCAGGCGCGAAAACTGGCAACCATTATTGAACGCTATGCCAGCGAGGATATTCGATTCACCATTGATCAAAGCATCTTGCTCAAATTTGTGAAAGCAGAAAATTTGGAAGCGTTGTATCTCGAACTGGGAGCCATCGGACTTTCTTCTTCAGGTTGGAACAGTGTTGCCGACGTTACAGCTTGTCCGGGAACCGACACCTGTAATCTGGGCATTTCAAATAGTACCGATGTAGCCGTAGTAATTGAAGACCTCATCCGGGCGGAATTTCCAGAGCTTGTGCATGAGCAAAACATTAAGATCAAGATTAGCGGTTGCATGAATTCTTGTGGTCAACATGGCCTAGCTCATATTGGATTGCATGGAAGTTCAATTAAAGCCGCAAATGGAACATTGCCTGCATTACAGCTGCTGCTTGGTGGTGGAAGCCTAGGCAATGGTCACGGTCGGATTGCTGAAAAGGTCATCAAGTTCCCAAGTAAACGCATTTTAGATGTCCTTCGCACCTTATTCGGGGATTACGAAAACAACGAAAAGGAAGAGTCGTTCAATGAATACTATGACCGAAGGGGTAACAAATATTTCTATGACCTTTTGAAGCCTTTGGCTGATATCACGAATGTTACAGAAACAGATTATATCGATTGGGGGAATGAAGACAAATTTAAAACTGCTATTGGTGTCGGCGAATGTGCCGGCGTTATGATCGACCTTGTAGGCACGTTGTTAATCGATGCCGATGAAAAAGTAAAGTTAGCCTCGGAAAGTTTTACTCAACGTTCATGGGGCGACAGCATTTACCATGCATACGCAGCCACGATCCATGCAGCAAAAGCTCTGCTTATCGAAAACAGGGTACATTGTAATACCCATGCTGGTATCCTCGCTGATTTTGACAAGCATTTGGGCGAAGTTTTTGGATTCAGCGAAGAAAACACCTTCCAGAGTTTTGTCACTCGAATCAACACAGCCCTTCCTAGCGAGGCATTTGCCACCCAGTACACTAAGGAAATGACCGAACTCGTCGAAAAGATAAAAATGCATTACAACAGTTTAAAAACGATTTAAAATGAACAAACTGATTAAAGAACCAAAGATTACACTGGTAGGCGCCGGTCCGGGTGACATTGAACTCATCACATTGAAGGGATTGAAAGCCATTCAACAGGCCGATGTCATTTTGTATGATGCCCTGGTAAACGAAGAATTGCTGGAAGAGGCACCAAATGCGAAAATCATCTACGTTGGTAAACGGAAGGGAAACAAAGCATTGACTCAAAAGGAGATTAACTCACTGATTGTGGACAGCGCCCTTACATATGGTCATGTCGTTCGTTTAAAAGGTGGTGATTCCTTTGTATTTGGAAGGGGTTTTGAGGAAATCCAATTTATTCAACTATTTGGTATTCCCGTAGATGTTATACCGGGAGTTTCAAGTTCCATTGCTGTACCTGCGCTAGCAAACATACCTGTGACACATCGGAGTGTGAGCAATCACTTCACTGTCATCACCGCTACCCTATCCGATGGCTCACTCAATCCAGAGATTGAAAAGATTGCACTACTTAATGGAACAGTGGTGATACTAATGGGACTTAATAAACTGGAAGAAATTGCTGCTTTGTTTTCAAAAGCGGGCAAGCCGGAAACTCCCTTTGCAGTGATTAGCAATGGTTCCCTGAAATCACAGTGCACCGTTATCGGAACTGCAAAAAGCATCACCAGACAAGTAAACCAGTTATGCGTAAGTGCCCCGGCAACTATTGTAATTGGTGAGGTGGTGGCTTTAGGCGAAGAACAAAATAAATCTAAAAATTTCTCTTTGAAGTATAATTGATGCGCCTAGGGTCTTTAATTGTTCTATTTTTTTCCGTTGTTACTTCAAGCCTGGGGCAGCGACCATATGCCGGCAATCTTTGGAGCAGTTTTAACCTCAACTGTAAATTAAATGAATGGGCAGTTGTTACAGATTTGGGTTATCGACTTTGTGATTCATTCATCAATCAACGAAGAACAGCCCTAGGGAGAATTACGATTGACCGAAATTTGATAAAAAACCACAGATTAGGGTTGGGTTATGCCTATTTCGAGCATTACGGTGGTGTAACCTCCAAAGAAAATAGACTGTTTTTCCAATATGCCACGGCATTAAATTTCGAAGATAGCAAATTGAACTTTCGTTTCAGAAATGAGCTTCGCACATTTAATAATCGAAACACAACGAACAGAATGAGATTACAGGCGGCCTATTTTAGAGATATATCTACATTTTTTGGTGCTCAGGTATCTGCTGAAATATTTTATACACCCGGTAATCAATCGCTTTTAGAACAACGCTACTTAGCAGGCTTAAACATGAAGATTTCGGAACAAGTCAAACTGGTGTGTTACTATATGGGGCAATTTCAATCGAATGTAAAGTACCTTCAAAACATGATTGGAATCCAATTACAGGTGATTCTTGAACGAAGTTTGTCCATCAATTGAATCATTTAATGAAACCAACATCAAAACATAAAAATCAACTCTATCCGCTCTTTTTCAAGGCCGATAAACTTCCCATACTGATTATAGGAGGCGGACCGGTAGCCCTGGAAAAACTAAGCAACCTACTTCTCCATTCGCCGGATGCAAACATCCGATTGGTAGGAAAAGAAATTGATAGTGAGATTCTTGAAATAGCTGATGGACATAAAAATGTGCAAATCATTCAAAAGTCATTCGAAGAATCCGACCTAGAAGGAATCCGACTTGTCATTTCAGCCTTAAATGACATACAACTATCTGAACAAGTTGGAAACATTGTCCGCTCGAAAGGTTTACTTTACAATGCCGCCGACAAACCGGAATTGTGTGATTTTTATTTGTCCTCAGTTATATCCAAAGGTAACCTTAAGATAGCAATTTCGACCAACGGAAAATCCCCGACTGTCGCTAAACGGTTGAAGGAGTTACTCAACGACATCATACCCGAGGAGATCGACAATGCCATAGAAGACTTAGATATCTTGCGTCCAAGTTTGAAAGGAGATTTTCAGAAAAAAGTTACAAAACTCAACAAGATTACCTCAGCTCTTGTGAAGAAAACATCCCGGAAATGGTATGAACCGAACATTAAAAGGATTCTTCTGAATTTGCTTTTCGTACTTGCGGTTATGATCTCGGGTCACATTGTTTTCTCGATATTACCCCCCACAACCATTTGGAATTATTCCGCAGGTCTTATTGATCAGTTGGATTCCAGCTTCCTCTATTTTATGTTAGGAGGCTTCATAGCCCAAATGATCGACGGCGCTCTAGGAATGGCCTATGGAGTGAGTGCCACTACCTTTTTACTTTCCTTTGGGATTTCACCAGCCGTTGCCAGCATGAGTGTCCACGCATCCGAGATCTTCACCAGTGGTGTCTCCGGACTAATGCATCTCAAATTCGGGAATGTGCACAACAGACTTTTCAAGGCTATCGTAGTACCGGGCGTTCTGGGAGCGATACTTGGCGCATATGTATTAATTGAGTTTGAAAACTACAGTTCTTATATCAAACCCATCGTTGGAGTTTACACATTAATTTTGGGGATCTTGATCATTTACAAGGTGATTCGTAAAAAACAAAGTCGTAAACGTGTGAAGCGCGCAGGTTTGTTAGCCACGCTTGGAGGATTTCTCGATTCTATCGGTGGCGGAGGATGGGGACCTGTAGTATCCTCAACGCTTATTGCACAAGGAAAACACCCAAGATTAGTTGTTGGATCGGTTAATTTAGCCGAGTTTTTTGTGTCTTTGGCCAGTTCATTTACCTTTTTAACCATTCTGGGCGGATCACATTGGCAAACGATTCTAGGCCTTATTCTTGGAGGGGTATGTGCTGCACCGATTGCTGCTCAACTATCTAAAAAGTTGAATGTGAAAGCCATGATGCTCATCGTGGGAATCGTAATCATAATCGTGAGCCTTCGCATAATCATACTAACACTATTAAAATAATATATGAAAAAAGTACTCTTAAGTGATTATGGACCTGAAACCTC
>JBIKYP010000089.1:0-9205 GCA_044355195.1 Crocinitomicaceae bacterium
TTCGTTTATAAGAACAACACGATTAAAGATGATAGCTCTGTTATTTTAGTTCAGATTCGTGATACCCTGACAAAAGGAACAAGTGATGACATTATTTTGTATTATGAACGTATAACATTTACAGGTATCCAAAATACATGGACTCAAAAATCTTTTCCGCTTGTTAAAAATGGCGGTGTTAACCCATTAAGCTATGCGGCTAATGCAATTTTCTTATATCTCTCTCCATCAATTAAACCCCTTTATGGAAGAGGTGATGGTTATGCAGGATCAAAATTGTGGTTGGACAACATCAGCTTAACTGACCCTACAGCTAGTCTAGATGAACAAACCTTGAATCTAAAGGTATATCCTAACCCAGCAACTGATGTGTTGAACATCAAAATGGATGAGGAAATTCAATCTGTTCTAATTACTTCAATTGATGGTAAAGTAGTAAACAGAAGCAACGAAGCAACCGTAAATACCTCCGGACTCAATGCAGGAGTTTACGTGTATGAAGTAACTTCAGTTACCGGTAAAGTATCAAAAGGAAATTTCATTAAGGAATAATACTGTTGACTTTAGATAAAGAGAAAGTCGCTCCAATGGGGCGACTTTTTCGTTCTAATTAAAATAAAACCGTAAGCTAGGTATTTAAGAATGTAGCAATGGCAAAAAAATATGAGTTAGTTTAGGGTCCTTCCGGGATAAACCTTCAGTGCCTCTTCCAAACACTTTACTGCTTTTTTAAGCGAATCCTGATTTAACACATAGGCTATACGGGCCTGATCCTTGCCCGCACCCTTTGTTGAGTAGAACCCATTGGCAGGTGCCATCATCACTGTCTGTCCTTCAAATGAAAATTCTTCAAGGAGCCATTGACAGAACTTTTCAGCGTCATCCACCGGGAATTGTGCAACACAGTAAAATGCACCACTCGGTTTAGGACAAAAAACCCCGGGAATAGTATTTAAACCATCCACCATAATATTTCTTCGCTGTACATATTCAGCTACCACATTATCAAAATAAGATTGAGGGGTATTTAGTGCTGCTTCTGATGCGATCTGATCTACTGTTGGGGGTGAAAGTCGCGCCTGTCCGAATTTCAAAGCTGCAGCCATAACCTCTTTATTTTTTGAAATCAACGCTCCAATTCTTGCACCACACATAGAATACCGTTTTGACACAGAATCAATCATGATTACATTGCTTTCAATACCCTCAAGATTCATAACTGAAAATGGTACAGCACCATCATAACAGAATTCGCGGTAAACCTCATCTGCAAACAAGTATAAATCATGTTTTTTGACGATATCCCTTAATTGCTCCAATTCGGATTTGGAATACAAGTAACCCGTCGGATTTCCGGGATTGCAGATAACAATAGCTTTAGTTTTTGGAGTGATCTTCTTCTCTATTTCTTCCACAGGTGGTAACGCAAAACCATTTTCGATATGTGCAGTTACCGGAACAACGTTGAGTCCGGCCATTACTGCAAACCCATTGTAATTGGCATAGAACGGCTCGGGAATAATTACCTCATCACCAGGATTACAGGTGGTCATAAATCCAAAGATAAGTGCCTCGGACCCTCCAGTGGTAATTAAAATATCCTCCGGATTCACATTAATTCCCGTTTTTTGATAATACGCTGATAAGCCGTTGCGGTAACTCTCAAAACCGGCAGAGTGACTGTATTCAATAACCCTTCGATCCATGTTTTTAATAGCATTAAGAGCAACTGCAGGTGTTTCAATATCTGGTTGGCCGATATTTAGGTGATAAACAACCTTACCCTGCTTTTTTGCTTTTTCGGCATAAGGAACCAGTTTTCTGATTGGAGAGGCAGGCATATCAATAGCCTTCTGTGCTATCTTTGGCATCGTTGTTAAATTTTAGTTAGCAAAGTTATATCAATTGTTGAAAGGGAATGACTCTTCATCCAAAATTAAGCCTTATCGTTGTTGCCTTCTATGTAAGTGGACTTACCTCGTGCGGACAACAGCAGGCTGAACATTCAATGTCCCAAAACTTACCTGTTAACAAAGAAAACTACACGCAAAATCTATTAAAGAGAAATATAAATCTTGATAAGGTCATGGCTCGTTTTGGTTTGAGCGATGTAACTCAAATGGACTCAACGATATGGTTCGAACTAAAATACTATGGATCAGACAATTTTATGCGCCAAAAATTGTATCATTCAATCAATCGTCCATATTTACAAAAAGATGTAGCCCTTCGATTAATGAAGTGCAGTAGTTACTTACGCTCGAAAGACACTTCACTCCACTTATTAATATATGATGCCGTTCGGCCAATTGAAGTGCAACAAAAAATGTGGAGTGCCATGGATACTATTCCCGTTGGAGAACGCATAAAGTTCATTTCGAATCCTAAAAACAAAAGTTTACATAATTATGGCGCTGCTGTTGATTTAACTATTTGTAGATCAAATAGAAAGCCTCTGGATATGGGGGCAGGTTTTGATGATATCCGTTTGATTGCCTACCCATCTTATGAAGCGCATTTCCTTGAAACAGGAGAGTTATCCAAAGAACAGTATAAGAACCGCCAACTTCTGCGAACGGTTATGAGGTCACAGAAATTCAGGAATATTCCATCGGAATGGTGGCATTTCAATGCCTGTCCACGATGGGAAGCAAAACAGAAATATGCACTTTTAGAGAAAGAACCTTTTGCGAATTGAGTTCTCAAAACTTTATTAAAGAAGAAACAAAACGGTAATCGGAATTTCGGTGATCGTCAAAGACTAAAAAACAAATCTTAATTTTACAACCCAAACAAGTTTGCAGAAATGAGGGCATTGTACTTCAAAGAAATCAAGAGTTTTCTAAGCTCAATCATCGGATATATATTCATCCTAATCTATCTCATTGCATCGGGATTGCTTCATTGGCTCATGCCAAACAACAAGTACCTGTATGTCAATCTTCTGGAAAGAAGTGAATCGAGCCTGGTTCCATTTTTCACCATCTCTCCATTTATTTTCATGATCCTCATTCCGGCTATTACTATGCGGATGATTGCTGAGGAACGGCGAACCGGCACGATAGAGCTATTATTTACGCGACCCATTTCTGACCACAACATTCTGTTGGGAAAATATTTGGCCGGTGTAACACTTGTCTTTATTTCACTTATTCCCACATCCGTCTATTATATCTCAATGCATCAACTGGGAAATCCTGTCGGAATATTGGATGACGGTGCTACCATTACCTCATACATAGGATTACTATTACTTGGAGCCGTATTCGTATCAATCGGTTTATTTTCATCTGCACTAACTAACAACCAAATCGTAGCGTTCATTTTAGGGGTCTTCCTTTGCTTTATCTTTTATTCCGGATTCGCCCTACTCGGTTCATATGTATTACTTGGAAAATCCGATGCAGCAATGCAATACGTTAGTCTTTCATTCCATTACGATTCCATTATGAAAGGTGTGATCGTAACGAGCGATCTGGTATTCTTCTTGTCTGTTATTTTTATTTTTCAGGTGGCCGCCCTGACAGTGATCAAAACTTTAAAAAGATAAGACATGGCAGAAAATAAAATGACCCGTGGAATTTTTAATTGGACCTTTCTTGCTGTTTTCATCGCAGGTATCGTGATAGTGAATGTTATCGCTTCACTAGTCTACAAACGGATTGACATGACCGAAGACAAAAGGTTTTCATTGACAGAAGGAACCATACAATTTCTAGAAAATAAAAACAATTTTGAGAATCGACTGAACATTAAAATCTACTTGGAAGGAAACTTACCGGCAGAACTCAAACATTTCAGAAATACCCTCGAAGACAAACTCAAAGAATTCAAGGAATATGCAGGCGAACGTATTGAATATGAATTTATTGACCCAAACATAGGCACAGAAGGAGAACAACAAGCCCTGTGGGAAAACATTTATGCGAAAGGTAAAGGCATCATTCCCATGGATGTTGTCTACACGAAGGATGGTGCTCAAAGTCAAATGTTAATCTGGCCAGGTGCTGTAATAGACTATGGTGGCTCCACCGTTCAAAACATTCAGTTCATGCCGGGTACGCCTCCGGGTAAACCATACAATATTGACGGACTAACCGATATGATCGAAAATTCGATTAACAATCTTGAATATATCCTGATAAGCTCCATGCGAAGAGCCACATCAAAAAGTAAACCTCGCATTGCATTTCTTCAAGGTCATGGGGAATTAACATTCGCTCAAACTCAACGCGCACGAGCTCTAATCGCCCCCTATTTCGCTATTGCCGATGTATCCATACATGATTCAATTGCGGCACTTGATAACGTAGATGGACTTGTCATTGCAGGCCCACATAAACAATTCACCAACAAAGAATTATATGTGATTGATCAATTCGTAATGCGAGGAGGTCGTTTGATGTGTTTTCTAGATGCACTTTATCTAAATGAAGACTCGCTAAACATGAAGGGAATGACTCATACTGTTAGAAACGATACGGGTTTGGGTCGTATGTTGTTCGATTACGGCTTGAAAATCAACGACAATTATGTAGTAGACGCACGTTGTGCCCCGAAAGCAGTTCCGTTTGCAAAACAATCCTTGATACCATGGTTCTTCCATGTTATGGCCACACCAACAAAACATCCAATTTCTCGAAATCTTGAACCCGTTTCTCTTGAATTCACCAATGAAATCCAATTTGTAGGAAACAGTAAAAATGTACTGACCCCCATTCTCACTTCATCAACCAACTCAAATGTTACAGGGTTGGCTCCGCTCATAAACTTGGCCATGCCGCTAAACTATGGCAAAAACCCCGAACTCATAGCAAATCCTGAAGATGAAGTAAATAAGCGTTGTATCGCCGGACTGTCGGAAGGATTTTTTGAGTCCCACTTTAAAAATCGTATAGTCGAAGAATTTGCAAACAATCCTGTTATTCAATATAAAGAGAAAAGTACGAAAGAAGGCAAAGTATTCCTGATCGGGAATGGTAGTTTTATTGAAAATTCATATGATTCCATGCCCGCGAGAAATGGCGATGGCTTTATGTATCGTCCTACTGAGTTCAATGACCTCCGTATGGACAAAGAACTAGCGCAATTGGGAATTCCACTCTATTTTGGCAACCAGGAATTCTTCCAAAATCTAACCGACTACATGATGGGCGACAATTCCGTCTTGGATATCCGAAGTCGACAAATTGATATTCACGCAATCGATCAAGAAAAAGTAAAAGCTCATGCCACCTTTTACAAAATGTTGAATTTGCTGGTTCCAATAGTGCTCGTACTCATCTTTGGTATGTTAATGGCCTATCTTCGCAAGAACCGTTATGCTAAGATCAGATAAAATGAAAAAACTCAGTTTACTTATCCTATCCATTGGAATAATTGCTTTATTTGCCTGGTACGCCAAAGGATTATTAAAACAAAAAGGTAAATCGGATACCGAATTAATCGAATTCAGTATCGATGACACGACCTCCATTGACAAGATTACCATCTCGGATGCTTTTTCGAATAAAATCACCCTTGTAAAGAACGGAGAAGAATGGACAGAGGAAGATGGTACCTGTATAACGCAAGAACACGTCCATTTCATCCTCGATGCGATTAAGAAAATTGAGTTCAAAGGATATCTGCCTGAAAATTCGCAAGAACATTTTAAAAAATCATTAGTCGCTCAACATACAAAAGTTGAAATATTTCAAGATGGGGAATGGACCAAAACGTGGTATATCGGACCGGCCTCTCAAGATCACTATGGACAGATAATGCTTTTGGATTCGTACGAATTTGGAAAAAGTAACAAACCGGTCATAATGAGAGTCAAAGGATTTCATGGAATTATTGATCCGCGTTTTTTTGCTGACAAACGAAAATGGATGTGTACGCAAATTTTTGCTTTGCCCAGGGAACGCATTGAAAAGGTTGAGGTAACCTATTACGATGACCCGGTGTTGAGTTTTAGTGTTATACAAAAAGGCAACGATCTTAAGGTGTTTCAGCAAGGCCATTCGTTGAAAAATGTAGACACAACGATGATTTATAGATACCTAAATGCCTACAAGAAGATACACTTTGAACTGGCCAACTTTGAACTGAACAAAAAAGAGCTCGACAGCCTGAAACATTCGACGCCATTCGCTACTCTCAAACTGACCGAAAAAGGAGGAAAAAAAACAGTACTACGGATGTTCAGGATCAAATCAGAAGAAAAGCAGATTAATGATTTTGGGGATGTGGTAAACACAGATGCCAACAAATTCTGGTGTCAGCTCCCCAATGGTCAAGTGGTAAAATGTCAATACTTCGTGTTTAACCCATTGATTATGGGTCACATATACTTCCCAATGGACATTTCAAAAAGGAAGAAAACGGGCTACTAATTCAAGTCCAAAACAATTCACTCAATTTGTTAATAACTGCTTAAAAAATCAACTTCAGCAAAATCTGCTTTAGAATCACTTTAGTTAGTTTTGAAGTAAATTTTCCGAATTATGAACTTTGTTGTTTCCAGTTCTTCGTTATTAAAGCATTTACAAAGCATTTCAGGTGTTTTGAGCACGAGCAATTCGTTGCCTATTCTCGATAATTTTCTTTTTGAAATTGAAAATGGACAGTTGCGGGTGTCAGCATCAGATCTGGAAACAACAATGCGCACCACCCTTGAGGTCGAAGCAAAAGAATCCGGAAAGATCGCTATACCGTCAAAACTCCTTTTGGACGTATTGAAAAATCTTCCTGATCAGCCTTGCACCTTCTTGGTGGACAAAACAAACCATTCCGTAGAAATTGCCTACGACAATGGTAAATCCAAAATGGTTGGATTCAATGGTGAGGAATTCCCTCGTACTCCGGGAATCGAGAACCCAAATAAAATTAAGGTTTCAGGTGACATTGTTTCTAAAGCCATCAATAAAACACTTTTTGCATCCGGAAATGATGAATTGCGGCCGGTTATGAGCGGTGTATTTTGTCAGTTCACGCCAACAGACATAACCTTTGTTGCAACAGATGCGCACAAATTAGTTCGTTACCGAAGAACTGATTCTCAAGCCACGGGGAGTTCATCTTTCATCTTACCCAAAAAACCTCTCAATCTATTGAAATCCAACCTTAATGGGAGTGAAGAGATTTTGATTGAGTATAATGAATCCAATGCCATTTTTACATTTAACGATATCGTTTTGGTATGCCGCTTAATCGACGGGAAATATCCAAATTATGAAGCTGTAATTCCGAAAGAAAATCCAAATGTTTTAACTATAGACCGTCAGCAATTCCTGAGTTCCATCAGACGTGTTTCCATATTTTCCAACAAAACAACCCATCAGGTTAAAGTAAGACTGGCAGGTTCTGAATTATCCCTATTTGCAGAAGATGTAGATTTCTCAAATGAAGCGTCCGAACGACTAACATGTAATTATGATGGGGATGACATGGAGATTGGATTCAATTCCCGTTTCCTTCTTGAAATGCTCAATAATCTTGACACAACTGAGGTAAAACTGGAAATGAGCGAGCCCTCACGTGCAGGCTTATTGATGCCTGCTGCAACAAACAATGTACACGAAGATATATTGATGCTGGTGATGCCTGTCATGCTAAATAGATAGTTAGATAAAGGCTCTCTCAAGATTCCACCAAGTAGAATATAGCTTTTTAGATTCAAATTACATCTACTGAGTCTTACAAAGTCAATGATACAGGGAGCATCTGTATGCACCATCATTGAGCGAATGATCTACGGTGGTTTGAACCCAGGGCATACCGATAACCTTGTAGCGGTTGGTTTTTATCGCTGCCCCATTTCTAAGCGAAAGAAAAAGTCGTTGCTGATTAACCGTAATTTTCTTCCCTCCCTCAACAGATTCAACCCTAATCCTGTCTCTGCCATTAACACGCCAATTTCGCTTCATTGAAAAATAGCGAATGGTACCTGGATAAATTTTCCGATACGCCTCCACTGCGAAGTGCAACTTATCCAATTCCTTCTCATCGGCATCATGAAAGCAGAAAATCTGTTGTCCTGTCTTCACCAATACTAACGGGAATTTCATATTTAACACGCATACTTCACGGCGCTTCAAGTGATCATAGCGAATAGATACCATTGATATTACTATAGTCAGTCCGAGAGCGAAAAGTATCCATCGAACATAATCATTGAATTTGAACAGAGAAAGAACCAAGACCCAGATCATAGCAAGAAATACGGTAACCAAGCCCAATTCAAAACCATAGGCTACTGCGCCGGGTAGTGATTCAACCCATCGAATAAACTCAAATGAAAAGAACGTGGTCTTCGTTAGTACCCAGCCAATCGCAGTTCCCAATGGATGAATCCAACCAATTACAAAAAGGAGTAATCCGCCCCCAAGAATAATCCCGCTAGAAGCCATTAAACCGATATTCGTCAAAACAAAATAATTAGGGAACTGATGAAAATAATACAGCGAAAGTGGTGTCGTCAACAATTGTGCAGCCAATCCAATAGCTGTCCCCTGCCAAATTTTTCGCAAAAACCAGTTCTCACAAAATAACAATTGCTCGACAGGTCTATACCAAAGAAAAATCCCCATCATAGCCAAAAAAGACAATTGAAAACCAATGTCAAGCAGCGTAAAAGGATCGAGAAGACAAAGAGCAAAGCCCGCAAAGAATAACGTATTTATCGCATCATATTTTCGCTCAGTTAATTGGGCCAAGACCAAGACCGAGAACATAAATACAGCACGTAATACAGAGGGCGACAATCCGGTAATCACGGCATAACACCACATTATAGTCACTACTAAAAGAATAGAACCTTTCTTCGAGAAAATCCGAGGAAAGAATCCAAAAATACCGAGCAGAATCTCCATGATAATTCCCACATGCAAACCTGAAACTGCAAGTATGTGCATTGCGCCAGTGTTAATGAAACTATTCTTCACTTCAGTATCGAGCAATGATTTGTCTCCCAAAATCAAGGCAAGAGCGATGGCCAATTCATCCCCTTTCATATAATCTTTCAGTATTTTCTGCAACCTAGAACGAGTAACGTTCAAGCTTCGTTTTATCCAGCTTGGTTCTACCCTGCTCAGGATTGAGAACTGATTTGAACCCACAAATGCCATGCGACGAATTCCTTTCGAACGCCAGAAATAAGCTGCATCGAATTCACCGGGATTACCTGAATTAGCAATCAGATCGAATGGAGCCGAAACAAGGA
>JBIKYP010000090.1:0-9033 GCA_044355195.1 Crocinitomicaceae bacterium
ATTCTTAAAGAACTTTACAACGAAAAGGATAAAGGTCCTGAAGAGGTAGAACGCTATCAAAACATTGAAGAATTACTGGCTGGTATAAAAGAATTTACCATCTCCAGGATAGAAGGCGAATCCGATTCATTATCAGAGTTCATGATAGACGTGGCATTGCTTACCGATGCGGATGAAGATAAAACCGAGGAAAGAAATCACGTGACCTTAATGACCATTCATTCGAGTAAAGGATTGGAATTTCCTCATGTTTTTCTTGTTGGCCTTGAAGAAAACCTATTCCCTTCTCAAATGGCTTTGAATTCTCGCTCCGATCTTGAAGAGGAACGTCGACTGTTTTACGTTGCCTTAACCAGAGCTAAAGTAAGCTGCATGTTATCTTATGCCACATCCCGTTTTAATTGGGGATCACTCGTTACTTCCGAACCAAGTCGATTTATTGATGAGATCGATTCCAACTTCTTACATTTCGAAACTCCTCAACGAGGAAGTGGCAGGTCACTTTCTGCTTCCGGTGCATCGTTTGAAAAACCCTTTTCCGGCGGACTAAACCGATCCCCGGTATTACCTTCAGGATTAAAATCGATTGAAAAATCAGACCCACATATAAACAAATCGGGTTCAACGGTTGACATTAAAGTGGGTTACAATGTCATGCACGATCGATTTGGGAAAGGAAAAGTAACTAAACTGGAAGGCAACGGATCAGATAAAAAAGCAACTATATTTTTTCCTCATCACGGATCAAAGGTGGTCCTTTTGCGCTTTGCTAACCTAAAATTACTGGAAAACGAATAAGTTATTAAAAAGGAAATCCGATACCAAAATGAAGGCAGGGGGTAAAGGGTTTGGGTAAATATTTCTTGTACTTGTCGGCGCCGAATTGATCAATACCCTCTTGTTTATAGGTATCTCTATTTCTATTAAAGATCCATCTTTCTCCTAACGGCATAGCCGGATTTGTTAGTGGGAAACCAACATCAAGACGCAATATGAAGAAATCCAAATCCAATCGAAAGCCTATTCCGGTTGATAGAGCAATCTCCCTGTACCAATTGCTTGATAACTTGCTGCCCAACCTATTCACGTCTTTATTAAATGTCCATGTATTACCAGCATCAACGAATAATGCGCATTTCAAAACATCGGTAACAGGAAATCTGAATTAAGCCGATGAACCAATGCGTATATCACTTATTTGAGTTGCTGTTCTATTTGTATCAAGATAATATTTGTAAGATCCCGGTGCCAAGGCTCTTGCTCTCCAACCTCTATTATCGTTTGCCCCTCCTGCAAAAAAGGCATAATCATAAGGCAAAGATGTTTCGGTATTGCCATAGGGAATTCCAGCTCCCAACTGAAATCTTCCGTTTACACTTTTTTCCTTGCCCAGAGGATAAGAACAAATCAATTCGTTATCGATACGTGTAAATTGAGAATAGGCCACACCAAAAATACTCAACTGTCCGTTTGCTAGCGTATCCTGATACTTTTTGAAAAATGAAAGAATATTTCCGGCAGGTTCAAACGTTGAGTTAAGATAAAAATTAAGTAACCCTCTGTTAGCTCGTTCTTTGTTGTTATACTGAAACGAAAATTTAAAATCCTCCCAAATACATTGGTTACTGTATGCATTTCGCAGGAACAGGTCATTTAACTTTTCCAACTTTGAGTTAAAAGCAACCGAAATAGAAATGTTTACAAATTTAATGGCTGACATACCCGGCAACCCAATTTGAAATACCTGAGTTTTGCCAACAAAAAACTTCCAACTGTAATTCAGCTGAAATATGTGCCTCACAAAATCTGATCTTTTCTGAAAATTATACGCTGTTGAAATTACGGTGAGAGGTCTGTGTCTTTTGGATAATAAAGTTGCCGGAGTTGGAAACAATCCTGGTAATTCGAATGTTAAGGTAGGACCGATTTCAAATGTATTGAAGCTTCTTCCGGCCCTTTTAATTTTTTGTCCATTCAATAATTCCTCAAACACCAGTGGTTGAGACTCAAATCCGCCGCCAATCGAAAATGTCAGCTTTTCTGCTCCTCCCAACAGATTCTTGTTCGTATAATTAATCGATGATGAAACACCCAAAAATCCGTTGGAATTCGTTGCCCTGGGTTCAAAACTTATACTTTGTTTTTGAGAAGGTACCAAATAGTAATGAACCTCGAGATAAGGAGATCCGGGAGTTTCCAGTATAATAGGCTTAATCACCTGAAATAAACCAAGTTGCAATAACCGAGTATACGATCTTTCCAAGTAGTACTCTTTATAGTAATTCGTTTCCTCAAGATAGTTTTGTAATTCAAGGATGGAAGGTTCAATTTTCAATTGCCCATTGTAAGTGATGGTTACAACACGTCTTGGATCAATTTCATCCTTGTGAGCTTTTTTTTGTTCAGCATAACGAAAAGTATCAATGGTCCTCAAAAATTGCTGATCAATTAAAGTCAGGCCCATATCCTCAACAGTCTTCTTAAAATTACCATTGAAGTAGGCTGTATCCGCAATATGGAAAAATACTTTTTTTATGTAATTAACAGTATGTTTTACTTTAATCATTGAATCCTTCTCAAAAGGAGATTTAATTAGCCTATCGTAAAAAACAATTCCCAAATCAACGGTCATTTTTTCTAAAGAAGTGTCCGCAACAAAACTTATATGAGAACTGCTGAATCCATAATACGAGCTATCCCTCATGTTTTTGGCTACCCGTTCTCTGTAAGAATTGAGATAATCCTTGTCGAAGGGCATTCCGATTAAAGATCCATTTTCAATGAATTTTACGAATTTTAGATATAGTTCTTTAACTAAATAATTCGATGAAATGACGTTTACTGAGTCTATATATAACCTCAGTCCGGGTTCAATCGTGTAGGTAACGAATGCCTTTCGACTCTTGGAATAAGACACACTTCCACCTACTCTACCCTTGTAAAAACCTCTGTTTTTCAAATAAATTTGAACTTGCTCCAATGACTTATTATAAAGTAAACTATCAAAAATTACAGGTTTCTCTCCAATTCTATACTTGAACCATTCTCGAAAAAACAGATGCGGATTAACTGTATCTTTCATCTGAATTATCCTTTCAGTGTATACCTTTTTTCCCCTTTCTCTAGCGCGTTTTTTTCGCCTTTCATTAATCCTTTTTTCCTTTTCTGATTTTTTACGATTCTGCTCGCGCAAATAAAGATTTTTCCTATATCTTTTCTCCGCAACAACGGAAGAATCAATCATATTATAAGCCCGTAATTTTAAACTCAAGCCGAAAGTCTTGTAATTTGGATGCTGGCGCAATACAGACTTAAATTCATCAGAATTAAGTTCATTTCCGGATAATTTTATCGTGTTCTTAACAAGAAGATATTTTCCCTGTGGAATATTTTTTGTCCGGCTACACGCCATTAGAGCCAAACTCAGAATTAGAAGAATATATGTATGTTTGAAACTCAGTAACATCGACATCTAAACAAAATTAATATTTAGTATCTAGTGACCCGTCTTTCAGCAAATAAAATTAAATGGATCAAGTCGCTCAGAGAGAAAAAGTTTCGGGATGATTTGGGGATTTTCATAGTTGAAGGCGAAAAAATGGTACGCGAGGCATTAAGGAACCATCCGGACCGCGTACAACTTTTGGTTCAAACTGAAAAGTTGAATCTCTTTTGGCAAAACAGTGACATTGAACAAATCTTATGTTCCGAAACTGATTTCAATAGAATATCTTCAATGAAACAGCCTCAGGGATGCTTAGCTATTGTCAAAAAAAACATTAATCTTACTTTACCGGTGTCCGGACAACTCATTCTGGCACTTGACGGCATCCAGGACCCCGGAAATCTGGGTACAATCCTGCGAATTGCTGATTGGTTCGGAGTTCAAAATGTCGTTTGCTCCGGAGATACCGTCGACTGCTATAATCCGAAGGTGGTACAAGCAAGCATGGGAGCCGTATTGCGTGTCAATACCTTTTACACGGACTTGAAATCATGGCTTGACACGGTTAAATCACCAGTATATGGAGCCTTATTAGATGGGAAAAATATCTATAAAGAATCATTAATTAATGATGCAGTTCTTCTTCTGGGCAACGAAGGTCGTGGAATACGGAACGAACTTTTACCAACACTAACTCACCCCATTGCCATTCCTTCGTTAGGTAGTTCTGAATCTCTCAATGTCTCTGTTGCCGCCGGCATTATCGTTTCGGAATTCAGAAGATTCAACTTTGGATAAAAAATTCTTCCCTGTTAGTCCATTATGGCGCAAAAATTTAACTCATCCATTTTGCATGAATGGAATCTACACATTTCATCCCGTCAATTGCGGCAGAAATTATTCCACCGGCATAACCTGCTCCTTCTCCACAAGGATATAGACCTTTCACCTCAGGATGCTCACAGGTTTCTGGATCTCTAGGAATGCTTACCGGAGAAGAGGTTCGGGATTCTGGCGCGTGAAGTACCGCATCATTATTAAGATAACCTTGCATTTTTTTACCAAAATCAATAAACGCCTTTCGAAGACGATCTGCAATCAATGGAGGTAAAATGCAATTCAAATCTACACTCTCAATTCCAGGTTGGTATGACGACCGAGGAAAGTCTGTAGAGACCTTCCCCTCAACAAAATCCATCATTCGTTGTGCGGGTATTTTTTGTGTTTTACCTGCAGCCTCCCAGCATTTTCGTTCAATATCTTGCTGAAATCTGAGACAAACGAAGGGATCCTTCTTATAACCGCTGAAGTCCTCCGGATATACACTAACTACTATTCCTGAATTAGAATACGGATTATTCCTTTTCGAGGGTGACCATCCATTGGTGACTACCTCGCCAGGTTTAGTAGCACACGGAGCAACTATACCGCCCGGACACATACAAAACGAATATACCCCCCTGCCATCTGCCTGAGTTACTAACGAATATGAAGCGGGAGGCAAGAATTCATCGTTCAATCGACCATGGTATTGAATTTGATCAATTAATTTCTGAGTATGTTCTACACGTACGCCCAATGCAAAAGGCTTTGCTTCAATTCGCACACCCTTTCGATATAATAACTCGAAAATATCTTGAGCGGAATGACCTGTTGCCAGTATAAGATCAGTTGCCTTTATCCTTTTGCCATTAACTAAAACAGCTTTGATTTCGTTACCGATGATTTCAATATCAGTTAATTTGCTTTCGAAGTGTATCTCTCCGCCACATTCTAGAATCTTTTGTCGCATGGCTACAATGATTTGTGGCAACTTATTGGTTCCAATGTGCGGATGAGCATCAATCAAAATATCCTCACTTGCTCCAAATGAAACAAACAAAGCCAATGCTTTCTCAATATCACCTCGCTTCTTCGAACGGGTGTATAATTTCCCATCCGAATATGTTCCTGCACCTCCCTCTCCAAAACAATAGTTAGATTCGGGATTCACTATCCCTTCTTTATTTAAGATGGCAAGATCTCGTCGACGCGATCGCACATCCTTCCCTCGCTCATAAACAATCGGTTTCATACCGAGTTCCAGACAACGCAAAGCAGCAAAAAAACCAGCCGGACCGGAACCAATAATTACAACCTCTTTTGCCTTCGATACATCTTGAAACTTAAAATCTGTTTGGATATCAGGAATTTCTCCTTTCGAGAATATCTCAAAAGTTGCATTATAATAAACGGATTTTCTTCGGGCATCAATACTACGTCTTAGCCATCGGTACTCAAATGATTTGTATGGTAAAGTAAGGGCATGACCAATCATTCTGCGGATCAGAATATCGTCATGCAATTGCTCAGGAAGGAGTCTGATTTGAACAACTTGTCCCATTATCCTTCAAAAATGAATGACAACCACCAAGCATTATTGAAAAGTTTGTCAACAGGTTTTGCAATAAATGTTCCCTCCGGAATCAATGAATTTGTGAAACTTCTGGAATATTTCAACTCAATACCAAACTTAAAATAAGGTGCAAAAAATTCTACTCCGCCACCAACCTGTCCGAAATAGTCATTTCGCTTGATTTTAATAAACGGGTCGATAAAATTCTGAGATGCATTTTCCTGCGACTGCAAGTCGATCGTATATTGACCACCAATCAATACGTAGGCGGCAAAATTATTGTATCGTAAGGTTCTAAACTGAAGCATCATTGGAAGATCCACATTCGTAGAGTTGACGCGTTCCTCATTGAATGAATCCGATGTCTCGGTTGAATTAGTCGGTTGAAATGTATATTGCAGTATTCGCTCCTGAAAAGACAATGTTGGAAGAAATCTCAAACGAACAAGTGGTGTGCCCAATTTTAAGGTTGATACTATCCCCACCTGACCACCGGGAGAAGATTTAGTAACAAGAGATTTAAGTCCATACATTTGATAGGCATCAAGTTTTGGATATGCAGTGAAGTTTGCAGAATTGAAACCAATCATAAACCCAAAATGAATGTATCTCTCGTCAAAGCGACTGTAATTTTGAGGTTTCTCCTTTTGGCAAAATAAAATGTAGGAAATTGTACAATAAAAAAATGTAAACCAAATCTTTAACATGTTAAGAATAACGTATCCAAAACCATATTATTATTTCGCATCCAAATCACTATTTTATCCCTGAATAAATGGTTGCAATTCCACCTGCCAATAACTTTGAGGAAACATTTCTGTACCCCAAACTCTCAAGTATCAGTTCAAAATTGCGTCCTTCAGGAAAAGCGGCAACAGATTCAGGAAGATAGGCATAAGCCTTTTCATCCTTTGAAATTCGCTTTCCAAAAAAGGGAATAATATATTTAGAATGGAAGGAATAATAGTGTTTAATTGGAAAGCGTTTCGGCTTAGAGAATTCTAGGATAACAATCATTCCATTCTTTCGAACCACACGCAACATTTCTGATAGTCCTATCTCGAGATTTTCGTAATTCCTTACACCGAATCCTACAGTTAACGCATCGAAATAATTGTCCTCAAACGGAAGATTCTCAGAGTCTCCGTTCCGCATTGAAATCACACCATCAAAGCCATTCTTTTGCATTTTAGCACGACCTACATTTAACATTCCATCAGAAATATCCATACCGATAATTTCAGACGGTTTTAACTTCAAAAGGGCAATGGCAAAATCTCCAGTTCCGGTAGCCAAATCAAGAATGCGTTTTGGTTCTGTATGCTTCAAAAGTCGGACAGCTTTTTTTCGCCAAATTCGATCAACACCTAACGAAAGAAAATGATTCAAAAAATCATATCGCTTTGAAATATTATCGAACATTTCAGCAACCTCCTCTTTCTTCGTTCGTTCTTCACTTCCGTAAGGTTTTACATTAATTCGTTCTCTTTCCATTTTGACTATTCCTTGTTCAGCAAACGATTTACTTCTTTCAGTAATTGTGCTTTATCTATCGGTACTACCCCACTGGTTTCACAAACTAACCCGCCGGCAATGTTTGCCACCTCAGCAATCTGAGCCACCGGAAGCCCAGAAGCTAAGGTTAAAGTGGCAACCGCAATCACCGTATCTCCGGCTCCACTGACATCTGCAATATTCCTGGGATGAGCCTCTGCATAGTGACGATTTTCTCCCTCCCTTATGTACACGCCAAATTCGGACAAGGTAATGAATGATATCTTATTATTTAATCGAATTTGCAACTCAGAAACGGCGGCTTCAAAGACACTCCTATCAGAAGGTTCGAAGTGAAACGACATATTCAATCCTTCCCTTAATTCCTTCAAATTAGGTTTAAATAAAGTTACGTTTCGATAGGCAAAGAAGTTTTCCTTCTTTGGATCTACCGCTGTAGGAACGTTCCATTTTTCAGCGATATCGATAACGGTTGTAATAACTTCAGGTGTCAACACCCCTTTGTTGTAATCCTCAAAGATCAACGCATCTACCCCCTCCGCTATAAGCTGTTTTACTTTTAGAATCAGTTCATTTTCTTCAATGGTCGAAATAGATCCGGTTTGTTCTGAATCAATACGTAATAGTTGCTGATTATTCCCAATTACCCTTGTTTTTACAGTTGTATTACGGGTATTGCTATATACTAAGCCCTCTCCGTCTATACCTGCATCTTCTAGAAGTTGTTTGAGATTGCCGGAGTGATGGTCATTTCCAACAACCGAACAAAGTACGGGTTGCGCGCCAAGTGCAACAAGGTTCAATGCTACGTTTGCAGCTCCACCTAATCGATCTTCTTCCTTTTCAAGACTAACGATGGGTACCGGTGCCTCCGGACTAACTCGATTCACCTTCCCACGTAAGTATGAGTCAATCATCACGTCACCAACCACAAGTATACGTTTTTTGACAAATTCTGAAAATAGTTGATCGAAATGCCCCATTTATTTCAATTTTAAAAGAGACGAAGCCAAACGTTTCATAGCTTCCAACAAGACATCCTCAGATGCAGAGTAGGATATACGAATACAGTTTGAATCCCCAAAGGCATCTCCGGGAACAAGAGCTACCAGAGCTTCGGAAAGCAGATACAAACAAAGTTCATTTGAGTCACTTACTAATGTTCCATTATATGATTTACCAAAGAAACTAGACACATCCGGAAAGACATAAAATGCTCCAATGGGTACATTTGCGCGTACCCCAGGCATCGCATTTAGCGCGTCTAATACGAGTTTCCGTCTACGATCAAAAGCGGCAATCATATCCTTCAGAACCTCTGGATCGGCATCCATTGCTGCAATTGCCGCCTTTTGGGTAATGGAACATGTTGCCGATGTAAATTGACCCTGAATCTTGTTGCATGCATCCGCTATGATTTTCGGAGCACCTATAAACCCAAGTCGCCAGCCGGTCATAGCCCAAGCCTTGGAGACCCCATTTACGGTGACAACCTGTTCATAAATCTCTGGGAATTGAGCCAAACTTTCATGCCTACCCTGAAAATTGATATGCTCATAAATCTCATCCGAAACAACCACGATATGAGGATATTTCACCAACACCTCGGCAAGATCCTTCAATTCATTTTTGGAGTATACAGATCCTGTTGGATTACAAGGAGTGGAGAACACCAACA
>JBIKYP010000024.1:0-27494 GCA_044355195.1 Crocinitomicaceae bacterium
TCTTGAAATCAGATTCTATGCCGGCATTAATAACTACAGGAATGCCCTCTGCCAGCTTAACAATTTCAACATATGACACCCAATATGGAGCCGGAATAATTACTTCTTCACCCGGACCAATAAGACTCAAGACCACGTTGGCAATCGATTGTTTTGCTCCTGTAGAAACCACAATCTGGTCTTTTGAATAAGTCAGCCCATTGTCGCGTTTGAACTTTCTTGAAATACTTTCACGAAGATCATCATAGCCGGGCACCGGGGTATAAGTAGTGAAATTATCGTCAATTGCTCTTTTAGCAGCTATTTTAATAAACTCGGGAGTAAAAAAATCAGGCTCACCCAGGCTCAGAGAAATAACATCCTTTCCTTGTGCTTTTAACTCTCTGCTCTTTCGAGACATTGCAATGGTAGCAGATTCTTCCATCGCCATTAGCCGTTCTGATAACTGGATCATCCTTACAATGGTTCTTTATTGATGTAAAACTACATAATTAATGATGATCCTGCATATTCTAAAGCTCCTTTTTTGATCGTGTTTATTTTCAAGTTATATTGTGAATAACTGCGATTCAATCCAAGTTTTATATTGAAATCCAACTTAGTATTTTTGTCAAAATGGAAGAACCGAAATTAATAGATATTCAGAGGCTCATTGAAAGTAAGAGTCCCACATTAATCAAATGGTTGCCGGGATTTGTAATCAATTACCTTAAACGTATCCTCCATCAGGATGAGATAAATGCTTTTCTGATTAAGAACAAAGCTATTTACGATGCTGATTTCTGTAAAGCGGTTATTGATTATTTTAATATTAAAATCGAAGTAGATGGACTGGATCATCTTCCGAAGGAAGGCCCTGTTATTATTGCAATGAATCATCCTCTAGGAGGAATGGACGCCCTCGCTTTTGTAACAGCCACCAAGGGGCATCGTGAAGATCTTCGTTTTATAGTCAACGACCTCTTAATGAACCTACATAATTTAAAGAACTTATTTGTTGGTGTAAACAAACACGGAAAAAATGAAGTTTCAACTCGCGAACAAATCTCAGATCTCTTTGAATCGAGTGAAGCCGTATGCATTTTTCCGGCAGGATTAGTCAGCCGACGCATGAAAGGAAAAGTACGTGACCTTGAATGGAAAAAAACATTCATTACCTATGCGATAAAGTTCAATCAACCAATCATTCCGATTTTTATAGAAGGAGAATTATCAAACTTTTTTTATCGTCTTTCCAATTTCAGAAAAGCAATCGGAATCAAAGCAAATCTGGAAATGTTGTATCTTGCAGATGAACTATTTAAACAGAGGGGTAAAACAATTGGCTTCACGATTGGGAAACCTATATGGCCTGCTGACTTAGCTTTTGAAAGATCACAACGTAATATGGCACGGTTGGTAAAACAAAAAGTGTACGAACTGGGACAAAAACAGTAGAAAATGGAAGATATTATTGCACCTGTAGACAAGGCTTTATTGAAGGCTGAACTTACGAAAGAACGTTTTGTTAGACTAACGCGCAAGGGCGAAAATGAGATCTACATTGTCGACCAATACAATGCTCCCAATGTTTTATTAGAGATCGGACGATTGAGAGAGGTCACCTTCCGAGCATCCGGAGGAGGCACAGGTTTACCTGTAGATCTTGATGAATACGACACAAATGAAAATTGTTACCGGCAGTTGATTGTTTGGTCGCCTGAAGATGATGAGATCGTAGGTGGATATCGTTTTATCAAATGCTCCGATGCCGTCGATGCTGAAACCGGAGAGATCCATTTGTCGACAACACACTATTTTGATTTTACAGAGCGCTTTGTAAGAGATTATTTGCCTTACACAATCGAATTAGGCAGATCATGGGTTCAACCGAATTTTCAACCATCAGTTAATCCGCGAAAAGGACTTTTTGCCCTGGACAATATCTGGGACGGATTAGGCGCTTTGGTGGTTAGTAACCCTTATATTCGCTATTTCTTCGGCAAAGTAACGATGTATCCAACCTACAACACCGCCAGTAGGGATTTCCTGCTACATTTTATGCATCATTATTTCCCGGACATGGAAAACCTGATGAAACCTTACCATCCTTTGATTCAGAATTACAATAAAGCATACGTGGAAGGTCAGTTGAAAGGACTAGATTTTAAAGACGGTTTTAAAGTACTGAATAGCGCAGTGAAAGAGCATGGAGAATTCATACCTCCATTAGTAAACATTTACATGAACCTATCACCGACAATGAAAACGTTTGGAACTGCTGTAAACCCTGAATTCGGAAATGTGGAGGAGACTGCTATTCTTGTCACTATTGCTGATATCTATCCCGACAAAAAGGAACGACATATGCAGTTTTAATCCATCACTTTTTCTCGAGACAGTCCAATTGAACTGTAGCTCCGGCCATACAGCAATTCATAAGGGAAGTGTCGTGGTATGAAACATATATCTCTTGACCGTCTGTGGGATCAGAGATAAAAGAAGATAAATTGACGGGCTGGATCACTTCGCCGTCTTGCAATTTGATCACCCAACCGCAACAACTAAGTCCTTTGTAATTTTTCAAAGTAGCAGATTCACCCCCACATTTGTTTTTGACATCATCGTGGCAACTCGTCAAAAAGATGGTTAGCACGAATACTCCCTTAAAAAGCAACTTTTTCATAACATACAATTTATTGTCCAACAAAAAAATTCAAAAAGAAATCGACTAAATCACGACAAAAAACAAGTCAAAATTAGTTATTTCATGCTCTATTCATGAATACTTGTAAAGTCAAATTTCCGTGACTAACTGGTGTTTATCGATCAATTTACGCATGTTAATGAGCGCATAACGCATTCTACCTAAAGCAGTATTGATACTTATATCTTCCATTTCGGCAATATCCTTGAAAGAAAGATCCTGGAAGATTCTCATTTTCAAGATATCCTTCTGACTTTGTGGTAAGTGCTCTATCAAATCGACCATCTGATTTTCTAATTCATCATAGGTGAGTTGCTCCTCTACATTCTTCGTTTCGCAGGAAAGCACACTGAAAACATTGAAATCATCCTTGAGCGATGAAGACTCTGAGATCATTCGCACCTTACGATTTCTTCTGAAATGGTCGATCACCAGATTGTGCGCAATGCGAATAGCCCATGGTAAAAATTTACCTTCCTCATTATAAGCACCAAGCTTCAGGGTTTTGATGATCTTCACAAAGGTTTCCTGAAAAAGGTCATCTGTAAGTGCTTTGTCCTTAACTTTTAAATAGATAATTCTATAGATTTTTTCCTTGTGACGCATCAATAGATGCTCAAAGGCCTTTTCCTCACCGCTAATATAGAGTGAAACTAATTCACGGTCGTCTAAACGCTTCATTATCATGGCTTGTTAATTTAATATTAATCCTTGATCTTTAAGCGTATAGGTGTTTTATAGGCAACCGTCTTTGTTTGTTAGTGGAGCTAATATACCACTTTTTTATAAAACCAAATAAAAATGATGTCTATTTTTTCAAACGGCCTAAACTAATGATTCCGTGGGTTGTTTGATTAATTTTGTAACAATGGCATCCGGTAATCCAAAAAAGATCGAAGTTAAGGGCGCGCGCGTCCACAATCTAAAAAATCTCAGTGTTGAGATCACTCATGGAAAAATGACGGTAATCACCGGACTCTCAGGTTCAGGAAAATCATCTCTTGCATTTGACACCCTTTATGCGGAAGGCCAACGCAGATACATTGAAAGCCTGTCCTCTTATGCTCGTCAATTCCTGGGAAAACTTGACAAACCAGAAACTGACTATATCAAAGGAATTTCCCCGGCAATTGCCATTGAACAAAAAGTTATATCCAGTAATCCACGCTCTACGGTAGGAACAACTACAGAGATCTATGATTACCTTAAGATCTTGTTCGCCCGAACAGGAAAAACCATCAGCCCTATTTCAGGAAAAGAAGTTAAAAAGAATACGGTAAGTGATGTAGTCGACCATATTTTGAGTTTTCCGGACGGAGAAAAGCTATTGATCACCTGTCCCTTAGTGAACATTGAAAAATATGGAAAAGAGAAAGCGCTTCGTATTTTATTCGACCAAGGGTATACCCGTATTTTAACTAAGAACGGTTCCGCGAGCATCGAAGAAGAACTTGCTTCTAACGATAACTTGTCAGCATCAGATCTTTTGATCATCGATCGTGTTTCAGTGGATCGAAGTGATGAAAGTGTTGCACGCTTTTCAGATTCTGTTCAATTGTCATTTTCAGAGGGACATGGTGATTGCACCATTTGCAGTGCCGACGGTTCGGAGCGAGCAACTTTTTCGACAAGTTTTGAGTTAGACAACATGGAATTCCAAGAACCAAGCGAGCACTTCTTTACATTCAACAACCCTTTCGGTGCGTGTAAAACCTGCGAAGGTTATGGAAGTGTAATCGGAATCGATGAAAAACTGGTTTTTCCGGATCGTAGTTTAAGTGTGTTTCAAGGAGCCGTGGCTCCTTGGCGTGGTGAAACCATGGGAGAATATTTGCAGGAACTCATCTTTAGTGCTTCCAAGTTTGATTTCCCCATACATCGTCCTGTTTCTCAACTTTCTAAAGATGAATATGAACTTCTGTGGACCGGTAACAAGCATTTTACAGGTATTCGTCGCTTCTTCAGGTTTATCGAGAGTCAGACCTATAAGATTCAGTACCGCGTCATGCTTTCCAGATACCGGGGAAAAACGGAATGTCCGGATTGCCGTGGAACCCGACTAAGAAAAGATGCATCCTATGTAAAAGTGAATGGGAGATCAATTACAGACATCGTTTTGATGCCGGTAAATGAAGCTCACACATTTTTTTCACAACTTGACCTGAGTGAACATGATCGTCAAGTGGCTAAGCGGATCTTACCGGAAATCACTTCGAGATTAGGTTTTCTTGTGGATGTCGGTTTAGGTTACCTTACGTTGAACAGAGCCTCTAACTCTCTTTCCGGCGGTGAATCACAACGAATTAATCTAGCGACCTCGCTCGGAAGCAGCCTTGTTGGTTCCATGTATATTCTAGATGAACCTTCGATTGGTTTGCATCCGGCAGACACTTCTAATTTGATACGTGTCTTGCATCGACTTCGCGATGAAGGTAATACGGTTATTGTAGTGGAGCATGAAACAGAGATCATGAAGGCAGCCGACGAATTAATCGATATTGGTCCGATGGCTGGAAAATACGGAGGAGAAGTTGTTTTTCAAGGAACGCACTCAACACTATCAAAAGCAAAAAACAGCCTGACAGCAGAATACCTGACTGGGAAACGAACGATAGCAATTCCTGAAAAACGTCGGCTCTTCAAGAACCGAATTCAAGTGAATGGTGCTCGGCAATACAACCTGAAAGACATTGACGTGGAGATCCCTCTTAATCAGCTGGTTTGTGTAACGGGTGTCAGCGGCTCCGGTAAATCGACGCTCATACGTGAAATTGTTTATCCTGCCGTTCTAAATCACTTGGGGGAAGCTTCCAATCAAAACGGGCTGTACCAGAGTCTTGGAGGAGATTTGAAGTCGATTCGTGCCGTTGAGTTTGTAGATCAGAATCCAATCGGAAAATCGTCGCGCAGCAATCCGATCACCTATGTTAAGGCATTTGATGACATAAGAGAACTCTTTGCACGCCAGCCCCTTGCCAAAACCAGAGGATATAAACCGGGTTTTTTCTCGTTCAACGTGGATGGAGGTCGCTGTGAAATGTGTGAAGGTGAAGGCGAAATCACAGTTGGCATGCAATTCATGGCAGATATTCACCTCCCCTGTGAAGCTTGCGGGGGAAAGCGCTACAAACAAGAAACGCTGGAGATCACTTATCGAAATCTTTCAATTTCCAATCTTCTGGAAATGGATATTGAGTCCGCATTGAGTTTTTTTGAAGCGGGACAGGACAAACTAGAACATAAGATTGCAGAAAAGATTAAACCCCTGGTCGATGTAGGACTTGGTTACCTGAAAGTGGGACAGGCATCCAGCACCTTAAGTGGTGGAGAAGCACAAAGAATCAAGCTGGCTTCCTTTTTGTCAAAAGGCATAAACACTACTCCGACGCTGTTCATATTTGATGAACCAACCACCGGCTTACATTTCTATGACATTGAAAAACTTTTAAACGCATTGAATGCGCTAATTGATGTCGGTCACTCCGTAATTGTCATCGAACACAACACCGATGTAATGAAATGTGCTGACTGGATCATTGATCTTGGTCCGGAAGGCGGCGATAAGGGCGGAAATATTTTATTTTCCGGTACACCTGAAAATCTATTAAAAATGAAGGAAAACAAAACAGCCAAGTATTTAGCGCATGTGATGTAACCATCAATACAAAAACCCAAAAAGCCACAAAGGAATCGTATTGTCTGATCCATATTCAATATTGTCCGCTACAATGAAACTTTCCCGGACTTGTTTAATCTGCTTGCGTGATTTTGATTTTCCTCCGACCTCAAACGTATACTTTCGATCTACTAAAAAATCACCGAATGGACTACTCGTTACCGAATGGATATTTCCAACCTGATTATAAAAAAAACTCTCTCTTAACGTTCCAGGATTAACATACGTTCGATTGAGCGCGTAGAATACATTCGGATGATGCAGATATACCTTTTCGGGCTTAGCCAGATGTGCATCTGATGATTTCGACGAATGCAACAGATTAATCACCTTAGATTCTTCCAAATAATTCATATACAACATAATGGTATTCCTGGACACCTCGATATCACCCGCAAGTTTAGAAACGTTTGGCTGAAAAGGAACACCTTGAGAAAGAATGCTCAATAATTTCTTCAATTTGTGAATATATTTAACATCCACATGTCTTAAGTAAGGTAAATCTACTTCGAGCATAAGATTAATTGTTCCTATCAATTTTCTGTGATAGGTGTTCAAACTCTCCAAATAATATGGATAATACCCATAACTCAGATATGCATCGAAATAAGCTAATGGTTTTACTTTTCCTGCAATTTCCTTGGAGATTCGTTCATGATTCTGAACAACCTCATCCAGTGAGTACATATCCAATTTCTCATTTGTTTCAATCTGAAGAAATTCCCGGAATGAGAGTCCATTTAAGGTATATACCACTGCCCTTCGACTTAAATCTGCCTGTCCTGAAAAGATATGAAGTAATGAAGAGCCGGTAAAAACAACCTTGAGTTTTTTATACCTGTCGTAGATGTTTTTAAGCTCTTGAGACCAGTTAGGGTACTTATGTATTTCATCAAGGAATAAATATGTTCCTCCTCGCTTCACCCAGTCTCCTGCAAAATCAACCAAGGTATGTGATGAAAAATATAAGTCATCTAAACTAACAAAAATCGCACGTTCATAAGGAGATAGATTAAACTTGAGATGATGAAGTAAATAAGTCGTCTTTCCAACTCCGCGCGCTCCGGTGAGACCTATTAAACGATCATTCCAATCAATATCAATATGCCTTGTGAAACGAACATCTAATTCGTCTAGAATACGGTTGGAATAATTTATGAGGTCATTCATTTTCTCCATAATTTTCCACAAATATACTCGTTTTTGATCAATATAGAAATCAAATTAAATTCTTTTTTGTAATATTCATGTTGCAAAATATATTTTTTTTGTCATTTATAAATTTCAATAAACGGTGATAAACTGTTTTATTCTGAGGAAATAGTCAATATATCTTACGCAAAAAGTCTTCATTACCATCTTGTTAGAGACAATAAAATCAAATAAAGAAAAGTTGGCGAATTATTCCGCGGGTGTGGCAAAAGACAATTCTCCCTCGCTTCTTGCGATAACTGCAGAAGCAAGACAATTACCCAAGACATTTACCGAGGTGCGCGCCATATCCATAAGCGCATCCACTGCAAGTATTACGCTCGCTCGCTCGGAGTCAAAACCTTCAATATCCATCGCAGCAATCGTTCCTGCAAGAATCACAAATGAAGCTCCACGCACGCCGGCTACTCCTTTACTCGTTAACATGAAGATCAAACACATCGTGATTTGCTGACCAATAGTGAGATCGATCTTACACATTTGCGCAACAAACACAGAGGCCAGCGAAAGGTACAATGTGGTTCCATCCAGGTTGAAACTGTAACCTGTCGGTATTACAAAAGCGACAATCTTTTTCGGAACGCCAAAACGCTCCATGTTCTCCAATGCTTTGGGAAGTGCTGCCTCACTGCTTGCGGTTGCAAAGGCAAGTGCCAATGGTTCTGTAACTGACTCAATAAATCGTTTGATCGGTATTTTGGCCAAAAGAGCTATTGGCAATAAAACGCAGGTAACGAAAATAACGAGTGCGACATAAAGCGTCCCCACCAGTTTCATAAGGTTGTACAAAATATCAACTCCCGATTTAGCTACCGTACTAGCCAATGCACCAAAGACAGCGAGTGGAGCAACATACATTACAAGATCTGTGAACTTAAACATAACTTCTGCAAGACTTTCGCTAAAATTGAGCATAGTTTGCTTATGTTTTTCATGTTTCACCAATCCCAATCCCATGGCAAAAATCACGGAAAAAACGACCACCTGTAGCACCTGATTCTCTGCAATGGATTTAGCTATGTTCTCAGGAAATATCTCAACAAAATGATCTTTATGCTCCGCTTTCTGCTCGAGTAATTCAATCGATTTAGCTTTATCTTGGGCACGCGCCTCCACCTGAACACCTGAACCTGCCTTGGAAACATTAATCGCAAATAAGCCAATAAAAAGTGCGACCGTCGTAACAATCTCAAAATAAAGAATACTCTTTAAACCAATGCGTCCCACCTGCTTTAGATTACTGTGTCCGGCAATACCGGTAATGAGTGTAGCAAATATCAATGGAGCCACAAGTGATTTAACCAGCCTTAAAAAGATTTTTCCAAAACGTTCTGTCTCCATGGCAAAAGCGGGAAAATCCATTCCTACTTCGATGCCCAATATCATGGATGTGAAAATCCATAGAGAGAGTTTTTTTCTTTTAAAAGAAATCAGGAATAGCAATGAAATCAAAGCATAACGAACGAGTTGAAATACTGAATGCGCATATCCTTTAAATGCACTTTCCAATAAAAAAGATAATCCGATATGGAAAAAGATAGTCACATACCAGAATAATGTGTACATAGATTTGAATGGATTCATAAGCCGAAGATAGTGCATCACAACAGGTAGTAAATCAATGTCACATAAAACTTTTAAACAACAATTGCAGATTTAAAGTTTCTTTGTATTATTGCATTGTCTTAAACAGGAAATCCCCTGCTTTTTTTTACCTATTCGAATTTCTTTAATCTGAATTTCTTTAATATAATATTATTTCATGGATAAAGTCGAACTAGAAAGTAAATCACTTTCAGATCTTCGCGAAATTGCAAATGTCATCGGTATTAAGGGTGCATTGTCACTAAATAAAAATGAATTGATTGCTGCAATCGAAGGAAATCCCTCATTCGTAAAAGGATCCGAGGAAACGGAGCACACTGCGGAGAAAAAAAAACGTGGTCGTCCTAAAAAAAATGAAACTACAACCGAATCCAACACTAATCTTTTTTCGGATGATCCAACCGAATCTGTGGTACCAATGTTAAACTTATCATCTGACGATGGCCAGAGAAAAGGAAGAAACTTACTAGAACTTGCTTCCACCTCAAAACCGGAAAATTCTATTTCGTATACAACCGTAGATGCTATTGTAGTTCCCAAAAGCGAAGATAAAACAGATGGTGAAGTTCTTCAATCGCAGCAAAACAAACAACAACGTCAGCATCCGCATTTTCGACAACAGAATAATGAAAACAAACAACAACAGCACATTCGGACTGAGGAAAAAATAGATGATTCTGCCTATGATCTCGTTGGAATTGTGTCGGCCGAAGGAGTGCTTGAAGTGATCCAAGATGGCTACGGTTTTTTAAGATCCTCAGATTACAATTACCTCCCTTCACCCGATGACATCTACGTTTCTCAAAGTCAAATTAAGCTATTCGGATTAAAAACTGGTGATACGGTAAAAGGAACTATTCGTCCGCCAAGAGAGGGAGAAAAATTCTTCCCTTTAGTGAAGGTAGAGTCAATAAATGGTCGCCACCCTTCATACATACGTGATCGTGTGCCTTTTCAGTACCTTACCCCGCTTTTCCCCGATGAGAAATTCAAATTGACAGGCCACGCTCAAGAAACATTGTCAACGCGAGTCATGGATCTTTTCGCTCCCATAGGCAAAGGTCAACGTGGTATGATCGTGGCTCAACCAAAAACCGGGAAAACCATGTTGCTGAAAGATGTAGCAAATGCTATCGCTGCCAATCATCCGGAAACGTATCTGATTGTTCTTTTGATTGACGAACGTCCTGAAGAGGTTACCGACATGGCCCGAAGTGTTAAAGCAGAGGTCATTGCATCGACTTTTGACGAACCGGCTGAACGTCATGTCAAAGTTGCCAATATGGTATTGGAGAAAGCAAAGCGCATGGTAGAGTGTGGTCATGATGTGTGTATCCTTCTGGATTCCATTACCAGACTGGCTCGAGCATATAACACTGTCTCTCCGGCCTCAGGTAAAGTTCTTTCCGGTGGAGTGGATGCTAATGCTCTGCACAAACCAAAACGTTTCTTCGGTTCGGCTCGAAAAATTGAAAACGGTGGCTCCCTATCCATTCTTGCAACTGCATTAACAGAAACGGGTTCCAAAATGGACGAGGTCATCTTCGAGGAATTTAAAGGCACGGGTAATATGGAACTTCAATTAGATCGAAAAATTTCCAATCGACGAATTTATCCTGCAATAGATATTACAGCCTCAGGAACTCGTCGGGAAGATCTTCTGGTTGGAAAGGATGTGTTACAGCGTGTTTGGCTTATTCGCAAGTTCATAGCCGACATGAACCCCATTGAAGCGATGGAATTCATGAAATCACATATGGAAAATACTTTATCGAACGAAGAATTCCTTGTTTCGATGAACAGTTGATACCTTCATCATGCGCATTACGGTCAAAATCGCCATATATGCAGCGTTCCTATGGATCGCTTTTAAGATGACTCTTTTTGTTATTGGTGTAGCAGATCAAACCACAACCATAGCAGTTCTGGCGAATATATTTATGCTATTGGTTGCCATCTCCACCGGTTTGTATGTGCAAAAGCGAAGTGAAACTGATGAAACAAATGCCATGGTGGATCTTAAAAATGCTTTAAGCGCAGGTGTACCATATGTTGTTTTAACCTGTCTGTTCATCTATTTCTATTACTCAAAGATTAATCCTGAATATTATGCACATAAAGTCGCAAATAAGGAGTACGAAATCAAAAGAATGGTGAACGATCCAAAATTACTGAAGGAATTTAAAAAGGATTTTCCTGATGCGGAGGTTATGTCTAAAAAACAAATCGAAAACAAATTGGTTGAAAACAATAAAAAGGCAGCATCTCCGGGTTTTACTTCAACTCTTGCCACTCTTGCTTTATTAATTTTGGCCACTTTATATAGTATTCTGTTGACAATCATTTTTCGTAAGTTTATCTTCAGGGCTTGAGGAAAATAGATACTTAATGATATAAAAGACCCGAAAAACTAAAGACTTGAACTAAACTGTCGAAAGCAAATGACAAAGTTCTTAAACCCCTTAAGTTAATTCAAATCCAAGCTGATCATAATCTATTCCGTCAAAATTTCCTGAAGACATCATTAAAAGAACAGCGTTATGCCAATTACGACTGTGAATAAAGTCGAGCACCTCACTCGTCTTATTCATCACTTCAACTCCACCACCAAAACCCTCACTAACATTAGCTTTAGATATAGGTTCCAATTTCTTGTGGGCGACAACTTCCGGGCTGAAATATACCAAGGCTTCATCCGCTTCTTGCATAGCGTTTCTATATTGAGGTAGAAACTCTTTTTTTAGAGAAGAAAATGTATGCAACTCCATACAGGCAATAACTTTTCGTTCCGGATATTGTTCCTTCACAGCTTTCGTTGTTGCTCTTAATTTAGATGGCGAATGAGCAAAATCTTTGTACATCACAAAGGTTCCTTTTTCGATCACTTTCTGCAATCGCTTACCGGCTCCAGTAAAATCTTGCATAGCTGCCAAAAAATGATCGTTTTCTATACCAATTGCCTCGGCTACACGCATTGCTCCTATTAAGTTCTGCAGATTGTGAGCACCAAAAATACGCAGTTCATACGCGTGATTGTTCATATATAGTAGCGTCCCCATCGGAGTCAAACTATATTCAGGAGTTGAATATCCGACAGTTTTAAAACAACCGGCATATTTATCTGCCAATTTAACTACTTGGGGATCTTCTATATTATACACAAGTGTGCCTTCATCATTTATCATAGAACAAAAGACATCGAACTGTTTCACATAATTTTCAAATGTGGGAAATACGTTGATGTGATCCCAGGCAATGCCGCTCAAAATTGCCACGTTGGGCTGATACAAATGAAATTTTGGTCGACTGTCGATTGGTGAGCTTAAATACTCGTCTCCTTCTAAAATCATCACTTTTGCTGAATCTGATAACTTCACCATACAATCGTATCCATCGAGTTGCGCTCCAACCATAAAGTCAACATCCATTCCTAACTTCTGAATGGCATGTAACAACATAGATGTAATTGTCGTTTTTCCGTGACTACCTCCTATAACCACGCGCAATTTATTCTTGCTTTGTTCATAGAGATATTCAGGGTAAGAATAAGTGGTTAAGCCAAGTTCCTTTGCTTTCAAAAGTTCAGGATTATCAATACGGGCATGCATCCCCACAATAACGGCATCTAAATCTCTGTGAATAGATTCGCTATTCCATCCGATCGACTTAGGAAGAATACCTTGCCTTTCCAATCGAGACCTGGATGGTTCGAAGATTTCATCGTCAGATCCCGTGACTTTTGCACCTTTTCTGCTAAGTGCAATGGCAAGATTGTGCATGGCGCTTCCACCAATAGCAATAAAATGAACGTTCATCCTTTTCTTTTCCTCCATTCGTTATTCAAATTATGCAGAAAGTCAAAATCAAGAGAATCAATAATTCTTTTTTAAATGCGCCCCTTGAGTTTCGCGTTGCCAAACCATTTCGGTAGTGGGCTGACCATTTTTAGTATAGGTGACGGATTGAAGATTCCGAGTCTGTACGTATACATCTCCATGTTCACCCTGAACCACGACTCTTCTCGTAATTACCGTAGTAACCAACCCTTTTTCATCACTCTTTGTGAATGTTTCCTGACTAACTCCTTCAGGGTATTCCTTACCTAAAGAGTTAGCGAGTTTGACCTTTTGTGACTTATTGTTTCCAAGAGTTGACAGCTTGTCTTGGACGGATAAGTTCTTATTTTTCTCTGCTGCCTCCAAATCCGACTTGCTCGTCTCGATAGCTTTATTGGCATCTCCAATCTTCAGATTCTCCGCAACGCGATTCTTGGAGTCAGTTGCCATGTCATCCTGCATATCTCCTGCTGCCATCTCCACCTTTGATCTGGTTTGTAAACGTTCATCGTCATCGCTAGAATTAAGGTCTATAGAGGTAGAACTTGCCTTATGATCCAATAATTCAACATTCAGTGCATTTTGCTTAGGATTATCAACTGCTTTAATCTCAATTTCACCTCGTATGGCTTCCCGACCATCAATAATACTCTGGTTACTTAAGTATTTTGAATTTTCCTTTTTGGCTGTTAATGTCTTCAATTCCTCCACATTAGTGTTGCCTTCGCGAATTAGTGTTGTCGACTTTAATCGATTATTATCCCAATCTACCTCACTCTCAGAAATTGAACTATTCATTTTTGAAATCGTATGATCCAAATCAGATGTGTGTTCAACTTGCTGCCCCAAAATGAATTGCTCTTTATTGATTACATCGCTTTTAACGTCTTTTAGCAAATCATTATTCGTTCCTGCGACATGAGAAACCTGAACATCCTTTTCTGTTATTCGAATCTTACTGTTAAACAATTGCTCATTGTTAGCTAACAATTCCTCTCTTTTGGCTGCATTATTATCTTCTTCAACCTTAACTACCTCCAGTGATTTAGAATTAACCCATTGTCGAAGTTCAGCCCTACTCTCATGATCGTCGCCAGCTTCAGATTGAAGCCTCTTTTCGATGAGCAGAATTCTTTGTGCGGACCGAACACTAGAATTCCACTCCTCTACATCCTTAACTACCATGGATTCATATTGAGCAGTGCTCTTCAATTGGAAGGTTTCTGAATTTTCGGAATACACCGTTTGTCTTTTCTCATTGTCAAGAATAGATTCATTGAACATAAAATTCAATTTTTCTTGAGCCTTTTGATTTTCTGCCCGCTTAAACCCTTCATCAGAAATCTGACTCTCAGCTAAATCATTCTGAGATTTTTCAAAAACTTGAATGGCCATTCGACGATTCAAGTCTGACATCTCTTGATTCATGACTGATTTATCAACAATCGCACTCACTTTGTCTGTATTAGACTGATTTTTAATATTTTGACGCTGGTCTAAATTTTGTGATATACGAACAACTTCCAAAACTTTCGTATCTACCGCAAGATCCTTATTTCCTTTACGCAGGATTTCGGCTTCTTGAAGAGCAGCGTAGCCATCCATACTTGAATTTTCGAATGGTTTTCCCAAAGGATCCAACGAGATGTTCTTCTCAATTGGCGGATTCAAAATTAAGTCGATCTCCTTAACCTTACTCGATACGTAAGGATTGTTTGGTTTAATATCCAAGGCTTTCAAGTAGCTATCCTTTGCCTTCTCAAAACTTTTAGTTGAAAAAGCATCATCAGCTAGTTTAACCAAACTGTTAAATTCTTCATCAGAACGTGCAGTATCAGCTGTGTATTTCCTCCGGTTACTTTCATTCAATTGTTTCTTTGCATAATTACTTGAGGGATCAATAGCAAGAGCCTCTGCATACTTTGCTCCCGATGCCACATAAGATGCGGACTTGAACAAAGCATCGGCCTCTGCAATCAATACTCCAAACCTTTCCTTTTTATCCTGAGCAGACTTAGCAGAATTCTTCTGTTCTTCAATCAAACGTTTTACTTCAGTAATCTTTTCCTGAGCCAACTGATCACTGGGCTTGATTCCCAAAGCACTTTGATAATTATCCAGTGCCTGCAAATAGTTTTTAGTATTTTGACTTGAAGCCCCCTTCGACATATAATCCTTAAAGATTTGTTCCTTTCCTAGTGTCGCTGTCAGTTCAGCTATGATTTTTTTCAGTTCTTCGATCTTTACAGTTGGAACCGACTCTGAGGGCTTAATTATTTTGGCCGCTTCATACGAGGCTAACGCTTTAGTATATTCTTTCGAGATGATAAATTTTTCTCCTTCAGCAATTTTAGCAGCATAATTTTTATCAGCCTGTTCGAGTGAATTAATTTTTGTCATTAGTTCATTCGGGCGTGTATCCGAAGACATAATATTAAACTGTTTATTGAAAATCTTGGCTCGCTCAACAAGTTCTTTTCCTCTCACATAATCTTTTTCTACAATGGCCTTGTCAATTCCCGATATAATTTTCTCATATTGTTTAATATCCTCTGAGCCCTTCTTTTGCTTTTGTAACCGGAAGCAATTCAGTTGGTTTTAATGCCAATGCAGAGTTATATTCCTTAATTGCCTCGATATATTTCTGTTGATTCATTAGTTCGTCACCTCTTTTCATGAGGGCATCATATTTAACATCAAGTTCCTCTTTATTGGACTCATTCTTGATGAGGAGTTCCAATTCCACTATCTTTTCTCTTGGAAATTTTTCTGAAGGCTTCTTTGTAGAGGCCTCTCTGTACTTCTCAATTGCTAAATCATAATTCTTTTTATCCTCACTACTTTTTGCGGCAGATAATAAGTCCTGATATTCCTTATCCAGTTTGACAGCTGCATCTTGTTGTTTCTGACGATTTTCTAATTCCTTCAATTTGGATGAAATCTCAACATCCTGTTTCAACGTCAAGGCTTCATTCAGTTTAAATGAAGCTTCAGAATATTTTTGTTCATTAAACAACTTCAACCCTTCCAACTTCAAACTTTTAAATTTTGCTTCTTGTAAAGCGTTGTCTTCCTGAAATTTAATTTTTTTAATGACTTCATCTAACTTTTGCTGAACATTTGGATCGGATTTAACCGCCAATGCAGCCTTATATTTCTCTCTTGCTTCGATATGTTTATTCGCTTTATCTGCAAGATCTCCGTCAGATACGAGTTTGTAAAACTTTGCTTCCTGTTCTGCTGACTTCGCGAACCCTTCTGCCTTTAAATTGATTTCCTCCAGTTTTTGTTTTGCCTGAGCATTTTGTGGATCTATCACCAATACCTCATTAAACTTTACTCTGGCCTCATTGAACTTATTACTCGTAAATAAAGCGTTCCCATCCGCTAAAGCTTTCGCAATTTTATCTGACTTTTCCTTCTCCTTAGCTTCCGAAATTATTTTTTGTTCACATTCCTTTATTTTATCGGGTGGAATGATGGCGGTAGGATCCAAAGCTAGTGCCTCAGAATACTTCATTTTAGCATCATTCCACTTTCTCTCTGAAAAATATTTATCTGCTGTGGCCAATAAGTATTCGTATTTTTTCTTTCTTTCGATCAATGCGATTTCTTCTGCCAACTTCTTTTCAATCTCCGCTAGTCGACTAACCGGTAACTGCTCTGATGGTTTAATGTCCTTGGCAAGTAAGTATTTTTCTTTGGCAAGTGTGTACTTCTTTTGGGTGAATGCTACATCAGCGACCTTGATAATCTCATTGTATTTCAAATCAATATCGGACTGCTTTTTCTGATCATCCAATAATTTCTGTACAGCTATGACCTGATCTTTGGGATATTGTTCATTCTTCTTGCCTGACGCTTCCTTGTATTTCGCTATAGCTTGTTCATACTTCCTTTGGTCCCTTAAAGCATCTGCCGCCGTAATTAGGTTTTTATATTCATTATCAGACTGTTGAGAAACCTGTAATTGCTTTATATTTTCAGAAATCAAGGCGTCTAATTCAACAATTTTATCACTAGGATATTTTTCTTTGGGCTTTAAAGAAAGTGCGGACTCATATTTCGAACGTGCTTCAGGATATTTTTTGATATTGAAATACAAATTATCAGCTTCTTTGATTAACGCCTGGTATTTGGCATCGTTGGTCGAGTTATTGTTTTCAGATTGCATCAACAGCTTTTCAATTCTGGCTTTCATTTTGTCGGCTGCAACCCTATCCAAATCAAGAACAGCTTTTGAATTATTCCAATTAAAAACGGCAACAGGTTCGTTGTTTAAAAATGAAAAGTCAACATTTTCTTTTTCGGAAAAAACGGACATACTCAAATCAGATAAAGGCATAAACTCCGCACCTTCGGAAATGTCACCACCACTCATGGTAGAAAAATTAATATTAATTCGCTTGGAAACCATTCCGGCCTTTGAAAAACTAATGTAGAAGGGACTTTTATAATCCACACTTCCCTTTAGCGAGTATTTACCGTTAGTTGATGTGGTAGCGGAGACAATAGTCGTACCATTTTGAACTATTGATACGACAACTCCCGATTCATTTTTGCCCAACTCCTGATTAGTGACGCTTCCCTTGAATGCCAATAATAGCGATTGAGCCTCCACAAAAGTGAGATTAAGCAAAACAAATACCAATAATGTAAACCGCATAGTTTAGAGTTAAACGAATGACTGATCAAGCAGTTACAAATTTGTTTTAATTTTGGTCTTTTTCTGAATTACCTATTTTGGTAATAGGCTACAAATATCGCTAAAATTGTCAAATTACTCTAGTAAACAGCCGGACATTCCTAAACTCAGTTTCTGGGAAAGAACTACCTATTTTGAGCAAATTGATTTTCTCGTTATTGGAGCGGGAATTGTCGGACTCTCCACTGCGATTGAACTTCGAAAAAAGCATAAAACGGCAAAAATAGTTATCATAGAACGCGGGTATTTACCTTCGGGAGCAAGCACAAAGAATGCCGGATTTGCTTGTTTTGGCAGTGCAACTGAGATACTTGACGATCTTGAAAAGATGGACGAAAATATCGTTTGGTCAACCGTTGAAAAACGTTGGAAGGGTCTCCAAAATCTGCGTCAACTCGTTGGCGACAGTTCTATGGATTTAGAAATTAACGGATCATGGGATCTAATTAGGGAAACGGATTCCACGGACATCCAACTGGTTAGTGAAAAATTAGATTACCTAAATTCTAACATTCAAGATATTACGGGTGAACAAGATGTTTACTCGTTCGATTCAAATTGTTCTAAAATTTTTGGTTTTAAAGGAATATCAGGCAGTATTTACAATCGTCTGGAGGGACAAATTCATACTGGAAGGCTAATCAGTAGGTTATACCAAATGGCAGTTGAAAAAGGTATTCATTGCCTGTTCGGTATTGAAGCTTTGGCCTTGCAAACAGAACTCTATCATTGCTCATTACACACATCAATAGGGTACGTAAAAGCAAAACATGTCATTGTATGCACCAATGGATTTGCTACTCAATTACTACCCCATCTTCCGGTTAAACCGGCACGCGCTCAAGTTGTCGTTACCTCGCCCATAGAAAATTTAAAAGTAAAAGGAACATTCCACTATCAACAGGGCTTCTACTATTTCAGAAATATAGAAAGCCGAATTTTATTGGGTGGAGGAAGGAATTTGGATTTCAGCGGAGAGACAACCACTGTGCTCGAAACAACTGAGAATATAATCCATGCCTTATCAAATCTCCTTAAGGAAGTCATATTACCAAACCACTCTTTTGAAATTGACTATAAATGGTCAGGAATTATGGGGGTTGGTCAACAAAAAGATCCAATTGTTCAGCGTCTAGATGAACGCATAGCCATTGGTGTACGCATGGGTGGTATGGGGGTTGCAATTGGAAGTCTGATTGGAAAAGAACTGTCGGACTTATTTTAAATCCACGCCTTAAAAAAATCTACTAATTTTGACAAAATTTTAAACTTATGAAGAACACAGCACTTTTCGAAAAACACGTTGCTTTGGGAGCAAAAATGGTTCCATTTGCGGGATACAACATGCCTGTTCAATATGAAGGTGTTAATGCAGAACATGAAACTGTACGAAATGGTGTTGGCGTTTTTGATGTATCACACATGGGAGAGTTTGTCCTGCGTGGACCAAATGCATTAGAATTAATTCAAAAATTCTCATCCAATGATGCTTCAGTATTGTTCGACGGAAAAGCACAATATTCTTGTATGCCCAATGGTAAGGGTGGCATTGTGGACGATTTGATTATTTATCGAATTAGTGAAAACGAATATTTTATTGTTGTCAATGCATCGAACATCGATAAAGATTGGAACTGGATCAGCAGTTTGAATGATCTTGGCGTGGAAATGGAGAACCTTTCGGACGATTACTCCCTCTTGGCGATTCAAGGTCCAAAAGCGGCAGAAGCCATGCAATCTTTGACAGATGTGAACCTTTCCGAAATGGTCTACTACACATTTACCAACGGGAAATTTGCCGGAATCGATAATGTGATGATTTCTGCTACAGGATACACCGGTTCAGGTGGTTTTGAAATCTATGTGAGAAACGAACATATTGAACATGTTTGGGATCAGGTTTTTCGCGCCGGTGCTGCCAATGACATCAAACCAATTGGTCTTGCTGCAAGAGATACATTGCGATTAGAAATGGGATTCTGTCTATATGGAAATGATATTGACGATACCACATCTCCACTTGAGGCCGGCTTGGGATGGATCACTAAATTCACAAAAGATTTTGTGGATTCAGATTATCTTAAAAAACAAAAAGAAGAAGGAGTAACGAAAAAACTTGTTGCCTTTGAAATGGTTGACCGAGGGATACCTAGGCACGATTATCCAATTCTGGATGCGAATGGAAATGTAATTGGAAGAGTTACTTCAGGTACCATGTCGCCATCTTTAAAAATTGGTATTGGTCTAGGTTATGTAAACACTGCTCATTCAACTTCCGAGACTGAAATATTTATTGAAATCAGGGATAAAGGTCTGAAAGCAAAAGTGGTTAAATTGCCATTTTACAAGAAGTCATAGTCAGTTTGTGCTGTTTACTTTTTAAACCGTTAAATTTCAACTAGTCAACTATGCAATGGTTCATTTTTTGGAACGAACAATAGCGCAAAGAAACCTATAACAAAAAAGAAACCTACGGCCACGATGGAATAACGAATTGAACCTGTCCAAAATTCCATCAAACCAAAAAATAAGGTACCTAAAACAATTCCAATTTTTTCAGATACATCGTAGAAAGAAAAATAGCTTGCGTGATCGGTTGTTTCAGGTAAAAATTTAGAATACGTACTGCGAGCAACAGACTGAATTCCACCCATAACTAATCCTACTGCCGCTGCTAGCAAATAAAATCCTGTTGGTGTCTTTACAAAGAAAGCAACTGCACAAATGACAATCCAGATTCCAACACTGATAAGCAAACTTTTAATGTTGCCGATTAATTCGGATATACGCGACAAAATGAATGCCCCAAAGGCACCGAGTATCTGAATAAGCAATATGGCGATGATTAATCCTGTAGGACCGGTACTTTCCGGCCAGTCGATCTCTTTGTTTGCAAAAATAGTTGCCATGAGCATAACCGTCTGAACTCCGGTATTGAAAAAGAAAAACGCAATTAAATACCTTTTCAGCAAAACTGTATTCCTAAATTCATTGAAAACCAGCTTGAGCTCCCGAAATCCTCTCCACAAATAGCCCGACTCAGGTTTCTTTCCATATACATTATTGGGAATGACACGATAGGTAAATTGACTGAAACCAATCCACCAAATACCAACTAGTACAAATGCATAACGCATATATTGTACTTTCTGATAGCCTGCATTGGTAGACATGATCATAGCAAGACAAATCATCAAAAGAATCATCGAACCCATATATCCCATAGTAAATCCCCTCGCAGAAATCCTATCTAGATCTTTAGGTTCAGCAATTTCAGGTAAGAAAGCGTTGTAGAATACCAAACTATTCCAATATCCTATACTAGCCAGAAAAACAGAAAGCAAGCCCCACTCCATGCCGGAAGGATCAAAAAAATAAAGTGACATGCAGGACAGAGCTCCCAGGTAACAAAAGAAACGAAGAAACCTCTTTTTACTCCCAGTATAATCTGCTACTCCGGATAGCAAGGGCGAAAGAAAGGAAACCACTAGAAAAGATGCAGACAAAACAAAAGAAAATAGTACACTTGAAGAGAGTTTCCATCTAAAAAAATCGACAAGTATGATGTCCTCTTCATTTAAATCGACAACGTTCTTTCCAATAGCTCGGGCATAATATCCTTTTGTTTGAATGTCGTAAAATATCGGAAAGATAGTTGAAGATATGACCAAATTGTAAACAGAATTAGCCCAATCGTACATGACCCAACCCCGAATTATCCTTTTATCTCCTTTTTCCATATCAGTTTACGAATAAACCATCGGCATAATCTTGAAGATACCGAAAATCAGGCATAAGTTTTCCTTCCCTTGTAATAGTTGCGCGCTCAATGACACGATTAGGGTCTTCACCCATCAAATAAGGAAATATTTCATTAATCAATTCATTTCCAAAATTTTCCGATGCTTCTAAGGGTAACTCACAGGGGAGGTTATCAATTGCCATCACGGCAATAACACCATCCTTTCGGTAATCATCCTCACAGTCAGTTAAAGGATTATAACCATAAATTGGATCTGAAATTCTGCTTTCTCTAATGGTGGAGGCTATCGGACCATTCATATCGCACGAAATATCCGCAACAATCATTAATCTTCGCTCGGGGTCATCCAAATCTTCATTTGTAATAATTACCGGTGAGCGGTTACTCCAGAAATGACATGTGATGTACATATCTGACACGGGTATAAAACGTGCAAACGTTGATCTGAATTTTTCAGGATGATTATAGAAATCTGATTTGATAAAAGGAATGCCGTCTTTTCTCGCAAAATATTCAGCCACATCAAGTTGAGTAAATACCGGATAATCGAATTCATGATTAATAAACTCATCAGAATTGACCTCTTGAATTGGCAAATGCTTTAAAACCTCACGTGCTCCATGACCAACACGGCCAAAACCCGTTAAAACCAACTTGAAATTTTTGGGTAGTATTACCTTCTTCACCTCTGCCTCCATCTCCTCTCGATTTGTACAGAGATGAGCAGGCTTTAAGTCAAAATTGCCGTATTTCAGTCCCAGTGTCAAAAATGCATTGTATGCACCCACAACACCGGCATATCGACCAAAGCCAATTAGACGCTTGTTATTCTCTCCTTTAATTAACTCATAATCAATTATTTCAATCTCCAGATCTAACAATGCGCGAATTAATTGCTGATTGTGGGGCTGTTTTTTAATGGTGTGCGAAAAAAACATAAATTTTTTTCCGGGTATCAAATCCTGAACGTTTACTTCTTTTACCCCCATTATTAAATCACATGACGATAAGTCCTCATTTAATTCAATCCCTTCATCCGAATACGATTGATCATTAAATGCCCTGAAGGATGAAGGCTGAACAATAATATCCAACTGTGGATACTTCTCTTTCAGCATACGACATTGTTTGGGGATCAGAGGTACACGCTTATCCCGTGGAATCTTCCCCTCTCTAATTATCCCCAATTTCATGAACTAAATTTTATGCGATTGGATTGTTTAACAAATAGCCATCCACGAATTCGCGAACACAGCCCTCACCCCCTTTTTTAGTCAAAATCACGTCGGCATGACTTTTAATTACCAAAACAGCATCAGATGGACAGGCAGAGAAACCAACCTTTCTAAAAACATCCAAATCATTTATGTCGTCTCCAATAATAGCCACATTTTCTAGTTCGATACCCAATTCATTACAATGGGATTGAAGTATTTCCAATTTTGATTCGCGACCGACATAACAATACTGTATTCCCAATAATTCTGCCCGTGCTTTAACCATTTCTGCCTTATATCCAGAGGAAATAATCGCCAACTGAAATCCCTTCTTAACCAAATGCTGAATTGCTATCCCATCACGTGCATTGTATTTTTTGATCTGATCTCCGTTTTCGGTGTAATACATCCCTGCATCCGTCATTACACCATCAACATCCAAAACTAAAAGCTTGATTTTCCTGATTTTATTAGCAAAAAGATCATTTCGAAACATAGGTTTAAACATCAATGGTAGCATCTCCACTTCGTATTCCTCACAAACAGCTTCCAAATCAAAGATGGTTAACTCATTTACGTTTTCAACATCAAGATCACTCAGAAATTCATTGAAATCAATTCCATTTCTGACACATATAGCCCGTATATTCTGCTCTAAGTACATTTAAACAATTTTATAACCGACACTCTCTGCAACTGGTCTTAGTGATTCATGCAGGGCAGCGAATTGTTCATGATTTAGTTGCTGTGAGGCATCTGATTTCGCAACGCTTGGATCTGGATGTGCTTCGACCAAAAGTCCATCGATGCCCATTGCAACGCAGGCACGGGCTAGTGATGGCACACCATAAGCATACCCCATAGCATGTGAGGGGTCGAGAATGATGGGTAAGTTAGTGTGTTCTTGTAACCAGGCCACACCGCATAAATCTAGTGTAAATCGTGTACCCGTTTCAAATGTTCGCAAACCGCGCTCACACAGAACCACATTCATATTTCCGCCTGACATAACGAATTCTGCCGCCTGAACAAACTCCTGAAGAGTTGTACCGAATCCCCTTTTGATCAAAACAGGCTTTGATGTTTTCGAACATGCACGAAGGATTCCCTGATCGTACATTGCCTTTGCTCCTACTTGGATTACGTCCGTGTATTCAATGATATCCTGAATATGAGTGGCATCTCGTGCCTCAGTAATGACTTTTAACCCATGCTCATCTCGCATCTTAGCCAAAAGCTTTAGTCCTTCCAAACCCAAACCCTGAAAAGAGTAAGGACTTGTGCGCGGCTTGTAACATCCCCCGCGAAGAGTCGTTAGACCCAAGGAAGTTAATAGTTGTGCTGAAGATCTTATTTGCTCCTCTGATTCCACCGAACATGGACCGCCAATTAATAAGGTATTTCGGGTATCACCCCCAATGGTAACATTTCCCAAATCTACTGTTCGTTTATCCGAACGGTAACGTCTCGACGACAACTGCATGTCGTTAGGAAAAACCCAGAAATCATCAGTCTTTTCAACTAATAGAGAGGGAAGTTCCTTTACTCCTGATCCCGTAATTAGGATATGAACGTTATCTGCTTTAACATAAAAAGCTTTCAAAGATTCAGCTAATTGAATCGATTCTTGCTCAGATACCGATGATTTTAAATGTATAATCATAGTTCTCCTTTAACCAAATTGACAAAGTTAACAATTCCCGCCGCTTTAGATTTATTTCTAAGGACAGGCAAATACATCACAGGAAAACTACAACGTTTGATTAATTGAAGAAGTTCCAAAACATTCTGCTCCTCATCAATACTTACCGGATTAAAATTCAACATATTATTCACATTCAAAGCCGAAAGGTTATCCAATTGATCGAGTAAACTACGACGAATATCCGCCGAAGAAATGATGCCTATGAATTGATCCGCTTCACCGGTTACCAGACAAAAACCCAATTTTCCTTGTTCAATAGTAGACAACGCCGATCTAAGGGAGAGTTCTTTTTGACTAACCACAGGACATTCATCCAAAGGAATCATAAAATCCTGTATTTTGAAGTGAGATTCTATAGAGCGCTTCGTCAAGTTCATCAGTGCATGACCGACACTTGGTGCATTGAATAAATAGGATCCTGATACCGATGAACTCACCCCCATATTTCGAAGGATAAACGAAACCTCCCCATTGACACCTCCATCTACATGAATCGATTTATTGGGAAACTGTTTTCGGAACTGACGAATCTTCGAAAAATTAACACCATCAAAAACGCCTCCACTCTGACCGGGAATCGTCGCCATGATCAGAATGAAGTCGAAATCTGCATAGTTTTGAAAAACCTCCACCGGAGTTGGAGTAATGATCGCTAATCCTTTTCTTCCCGTAATATCTTCAGGAATGTTCAGTTCAGTTTGAAGATCTTCAAATTGAAACGTAATGTATTCCACCGGATTGGTCCGCAGCAAATCGAAGTATTTCTCTGGTTCAGCGGTAATAATATGCAGATCGATAGGAAGATCACACCAGGAACGAATGGCTCGAATATCCTCAAAGACCTTTGGATCATCATTGCAATCGATATGTAACAGATCTACCTGATGCTGAACGAGATCTTCCACTACTTTTTTGAGCGGACGTTTTTTATCACTATAGACAGAAGCGGAGATCTTCATTTGTGTTTCTTTATCGGAACGACCAAAGATAAAGAAACGCTGTGGATCAGCCGGTAGAATGTATCTTTGAATCATGAACAATGCACGACTCATAAAAAACGCGATTTACACCGGATCGGAAGGCCGCGAAAGTCTCGTTGACCTATCTGTACCACCTAATTTCAACGGGAAAGCCATCATTTTCCTGCATGGTTTCATGGGATTTAAGGACTGGGGCTGCTGGAATCTGGTTGAAAACTTTTTCGTGAAACAAGGCTTTGCCTTTTGCAAATATAATGTGAGTCACAATGGAGGAACGACTAAAAATGGCATTGATTTTCCTGATCCTCTGGCTTTTTCTATGAACACCTATCGAAAGGAGAAAGAAGATCTTGCGGCCATCATTCAATGGTTGGAAGCGCATTTCCCTGAAGGAAAGGAGTGCTACCTCATCGGTCATTCACGCGGAGGCGGAACCGCACTTTTGGGAGCTGCACATCCAAAAGTCAAGAAAGGTGCAACATGGGCGGGAATCTCTTCCATTTTAGATCGTTTTCCTACAGGTGAGGTTTTGGGTAAATGGAAAATAGACGGCGTGCGCTACGTTCACAACGGCAGAACGAAGCAGGATCTTCCGAACAGCTATCTCCAATACGAAGACTATCTAAAACACAGCTCTGAACTTGACATCGAAGCTGCATGTAAAAATCTAAACAAGCCCGTTTTGGTCATCCACGGCACAGCCGATGAATCAGTATCTATAGAGGAAGGCCGAAAACTCGCTAATTGGCTACACACGGAGCTGGTTGAGATCGAAGGAGCGATTCACACCTTTGGTTCATCCCATCCATGGAATTCAGCGTTATTACCTCAAGATTTGGAATTGGTTTGCGAGAAGACGTTGGCGTTTTTTGAGATGAACCGATTAACAATTTAATATTCGACTGCATCTCATAGGTGCATCTCACCTCATAGTGCTATGGGGTCCGATGAACAAAAACAAATCATAAATTCCCGCAAGATAACACCTACAACATAACGGAACTCTATGTTTGAAAGTCAATTCACCTGCCAAAAATCATTGTAGCAGCAATGTTTCTTTTAAAACTTATCTGTGTAATATTATTTTTCAGTTATAGTTTCTCCGTATATAGCCTTATCTATTGCATTTTTAAGTTGAAGCAATTCTGTCTCGTCAAATTGGTTTGTTATTTTCCATTTACCGTCTTTTGACTTGTACACTTTTTCTACTTCAAAATTTTTCCAAGTTGTCCCATCCGAACTTTTATTTTCCCAAACTACCACTTTAGCTTTACCAACTTGATAAGTCGCTTTTGGTTTTTGTTTTTCTTGCTTCGCTACATTAGCTGCGTCATGTTGAAAACCTGTCAAGGCGAATCCAACAATTAAAGCTGAAGCAATTGTCAGCCCTTTGAAATTATTTTTCATTTTGATTTGTTTTAGTTATTTGTATGTTATATTATCTAATTTGTTCTTCTGAATTCTATGGGTATTGTTTCATTAAAATGCTTAAAAAAATTAATGTCTCAAATTTAGATACCGATAAAAAGATTTCAAAGGTTAATGAATTATGCTGTCAATAAATAAAAGCTATATCCAAAGTAAGATTGCTTAGTATAGAGCTTAAAAATGTATAAATAATTACTCATTTTAATACGTAAATATACGAATATTATACAAAAAACCATGAATTTAAACAATTGCTAAAACCCCTTAGTCAATTTGTTTGTTTCGTTCGATGAGTAATAAAGCTGCCCATTAAAAGCTAAATGTTTAACATTAAATGTATGGATTTAGTTTATACCAATGAACACAAACGGTTTGCAGTTTGGCGATTTTTGTCTGTTGTGGGTTACAACCATTTATTATGTCGTCCGTTTGTGTCATTTGTCGACTGATTTCTCTCCTTGCTTGTCTTTGCTCTGCTGCCTTTTCTCTTAACTTAACTTGATAGTCTGTTGTTTCTTTCTGGAAGTGGAATAATTTGTTGTATGTCAAAGTATAATTTAACTCCGTCTTTTTGTGGCTTAATTCTTATACATTTTATATCAATATTATAATACTCCCATAATTCTGAACCAGGATGTTAGTTAAAAATTTACTTTTAATTTACATCTATGAAACAAAAAA
>JBIKYP010000025.1:0-27296 GCA_044355195.1 Crocinitomicaceae bacterium
GCAGTGAATTTTCTGCGCGTTGTTTTTTGTTTCATAGATGTAAATTAAAAGTAAATTTTTAACTAACATCCTGGTTCAGAATTATGGGAGTATTATATTTTGATATATTTTATAATTTCAATACCATTCTTTTGTGAGTATTTAGCAAATTAAATAGGATTGTAAAACAAAATATCATTTGTTTCTATCAAACGTTTATAGCTAATACCATTTGTATAAAACAAACGATATTAATAAAAACCATTTGTGTCTATCAAACGAAATTGTTATTTTTGTTCTAAAATATAAAACGAATGACCATGGAAAAAGAACTGTATAGATACAATCCTTGGTGGGAAGAAGATTTTGAAAAATTAAATAGTTTAAATGAAAGAACGGATTTTAAAACCCGATTACTACCAAATTTAACAAATAAACAAATCGTTTTTTTAACCGGCTTAAGACGAATCGGTAAGACAAGTTTGATGAAATTAAGCATTAAACACTTACTTTTTGAAGAGAAGATCCCGGCTAAAAGAATTTTATACGTAAGTCTGGATGACTATGTATTGTCCGGAAAGACAATTCTTGAAATTGTGGAGTTTTTCCGAAGCATGCATTCAATAAGTGTTAAAGAAAAGATTTACTTGTTTTTAGACGAAATTACATTCAGTGTTGATTATGAGCAACAATTAAAGAATTTCTACGATTTAGGTAATGTGAAAATTTTTGCTTCCTTTTCAAGTGCTTCTTTATTGAAATCTCAAAGTGGATTGCTCACGGGTAGGTCTATTACTTTTGAAGTCTTACCTCTAAATTATTCGGAATACCTTGATTTTAAGAATATTCGTGTTTCCAAATCAAATGAACATTTGCATGAAAAATATTTTCTAGATTACCTGAGCAAAGGTGGAATCCCAGAGTATATTTTAACGAATGACGATGCATACATTCGCGAATTAATGGATAATATTATCTATAAAGATATCGCGGCTGTTCATGGTATTCGTCAAATTAGTGTTCTAAAAGATTATTTTCTACTGTTAATGGAGAGAAGTGGAAAAACCTTAAGTATCAATAAAATTGCGAAAGTGCTGGGTATTTCTACAGAATCATCGAAGCGCTATTTTGATCTATTTTGTGATACGTTTATTGTCTATCCTGTTTCGAGATTTGGGAAATTGAATGAACAATTGGTTTCTCCAAAAAAGATTTACTGCTGTGACACGGGCATCAGAAATTTCTACACAGGAGAACGGGATTGGGGAGCTGTTTTTGAGAATTATGTCTTCTTACGGTTAAAACAGATGAATTTAAAATACATCTACGAAAACACCATCGAACTCGATTTTTATTCAGAAAATAAAGTCCTCATTGAGTGTAAATTTCACAATGAAGAATTATCAAAAAAACAACAAGCATTATTCGATAAAATGGATGCCAGGAAAAAGTTTGTTGTTAGAAATTATAGAGACGTAGAGGAATTGAGCAAATATCATTTTGGTTCAATATGATAAACAAGTTTTCTAAGAAAGTTAAATGGCATTCTTAGCAACCCTCAATACCTCATATGCCGCTATACTCCACCACATTGTTCTCCGTTTCCCAAAGTTTAATGCTCAATTTATACTTTGGATCAAGCTTTGCTCGCAGTAGATTCCAGGAAACTAGGGCTATATTTTCGGCAGATGGTTTCAAGTGCGCGAATTCCGGGCAATCTAAATTTAGGTTACGATGATCGAAGCGCTCACAAATTTCATTACGAATGAGGTCTTTCAATTGCTTTAGGTCGATCACATATCCGGTGAGTGGATCAATCTCACCTTCAATCCAAGTTTCGATTACGTAGTTATGTCCGTGAAAGTTAGGGTTACTACATTTGCCGAAAACTTCGAAATTCTTTTCATCACTCCATTCGGGATGAAACAAACGATGGGCTGCATTAAATGTTTCTCTCCTACAAACTTTCATGGGTGATGGTTGCTGTTAAATACGCTGCATATTCATTTAGAATTATCTTGAACCATTCGGTATACAAAGAGGGGGATTTACGAATTGATTTTTGGATATCGTCAAGGTTCATCCATTTAAAAGACATTGCCTCAGATGTGTCCAAATGTGGAGTCTCATCGGAAAATCCTACCAGCACGTGGTCAAATTCATGTTCAATAAACCCATTATCCAGTTTTGCCTGATATATAAATGAAAAAACGGCTTGTAATTCGCTGGTCAAACCCATTTCTTCATGCAAACGTCTTTTTGCAGCTGCTATGGTTTCTTCTCCGGGATATGGATGACTGCAGCAGGTGTTGGTCCAGAGACCTTCCGAATGATATTTCCCGAAAGCCCGACGCTGTAATAACAATTCTCCCCGACTGTTGAATACGAAAACAGAAAATGCACGATGAAGTAATCCTTTGCGGTGTGCTTCGTGTTTTTCTAACAGCCCGGTTTCCTGGTCTTGTTCGTTGACAAGCACGACTTGATGTCCGGTAGAGTGTTCCAATCAGAGTAAGTTTAAATTGTGTCGAACGAATGAGGTTACAAATAAACGGTATTTTTTATTGTTTGGTATTCGAATACGTTCATTCAAAATAACTTCTGCAGGCGTCGCTTTAATTTTGGAGAATAGTTTGTAGTAATAGATGTAAGCCATATACACGCCAAACCTAGCTTCTTTAGGTAATTGTTTGATTCCAGCATAACCTAATTTGAAATCTACTTCGATATCGTCTTCAATTTCTTTTTTAACAATAGTATTGAATTCATTCAGATCAATACCCGGGAAATACGTCCTCCCAAGCTCTTGATAATCAGCTTTTAGATCGCGAAGAAAATTTATTTTTTGGAAAGCGGAACCAAGTTTCATGGCATAAGGCTTTAGATATTCATATTGCTGATCATTGCCGTCGACGAAAATCTTGAGACACATCAATCCAACCACTTCTGCCGACCCAAGAATATACTGCTCATATTTTTTTTTGTCGTATTCTTTTTTAACTAAATCCATCTCCATACTATCGAGAAACGTATCTATAAGATCAAGAGGGATACGGTATTGACGAACAACAGATTGGAAACTATGAAGAATAGGATTAAGAGAAATTCCCTGATCAATAGCTGTATAAGTTTGTTTTTTGAAATCTTCCAGAAGTTCCTTTTGCTGAAACCCATGGAATGAATCAACAATCTCGTCCGCGAACCTCACAAAACCATAGATTGAATAAATGGGTTTACGCATGCTTTTTTGGAGAAAGGAAATTCCTAAAGAAAATGAGGTGCTGTACCTTTTCGTAGTGAGCATACTCATTTCATGTGAAATATTGTCGAAGAGTTCTTTCATGCGTTCGTCGTTTTGATGTTTAGTTAAATACCGGGATGATAGGGTGATCTTTTATCACTTCTCGTGCTACTACTTCGCCGGAAATGATAGCCGGAGGAACTCCGGGACCGGGCACGGTTAGCTGTCCGGTGTAATAAACGTTTTCTAATTTCTTGTTCTTGAGCGATGGTTTGAGAATCGCCGTTTGCCGCAATGTATTCGCCAGACCGTAGGCATTTCCCTTGAAGGCATGGTAATCCTTTTTGAAATCCAAAATACAGAAACTGCGTTTATATACAATGTGTTCACGTATTGTTTCTCCTGTTCGTGATTCCAAACGATCCATGAGAAGTTGAAAATAATTTTCACGAATGGCTTCATTATCTTCGAGATCAGGAGCAATAGGGATAAGTAAAAATAAGTTTTCACAGCCTTCCGGTGCCACCCCCGGATCTGTTTTGGAGGGGGCACTTACGTAAAACAAGGGAGCTGTGGGCCATTTTGGATCTTTGTAAATCTCCGTCGCATGTTGCGCGAAAGCCTCATCGAAAAATAAGTTGTGATGTAGAAGATTGTTTATTTTTTTGTTGACTCCAATGTAAAATAGGAGACAAGATGGGGCCATGGTTCGTTTGTTCCAATAGGTATTAGAGTAATTAGCCTTTCCATTCATTATAGTCTGATCAGTGTGTTGGTAATCAGCCCCGGAAATCAAAATATCCGTCTCGAATGAATTGTTGTTTGTGTTTACATGGGTTAATCGGTTATTCGAATAGTTCATGCTTTGAACTTCCTGTTCAGTAAGTATGCGTACACCATTCTCTTGGGCTATACGACTGAAAGCTTCCACAAACTTGTACATGCCACCCATTGGATACCATGTGCCTAGTGAGATGTCTGCATAATTCATTAGGGAGTAGAGTGCAGGAGTTTCTTTCGGCATGGCGCCAAGAAAAAGCACAGGAAACTCCAAAAGAGACAATATCTTCTCGTTTTTGAAGTACTGACGAATGTATGTTGAAAATGAAGAAAGCAAATGAAGTTTAAACAAACCTTTGAGAATACGCATGTCTGCAAACTCAGATAGCCTCAGACTAGGTTTGTAAACAAGATCCTGCATTCCGACCTCATATTTATATTTTGCTTCGTTAAGAAAAAGTTTCATCTTTTGACTACTTCCTGGCTCCAATTCTTCGAACCATTCAAATAATTCTTGTTCAGAAGCAGGTATATCTGAGTGAGAATTATCTTTCCAAAAGATTCTGTAAGATGGATCCAAACGCTTCAGAGAGTAAAAATCAGAGGTGGTGTAGCCAAATTTATTGTAAAATTGTTCGAATACATCCGGCATCCAATACCAACTTGGACCCATGTCAAAAACAAAGCCTTTTTCTGAAAATTGACGTGCTCTTCCACCGATCGAAGCATTTTTCTCGAGTATCGTTACGTTGTAGCCTTCTTTTGCTAGGAAAGAGGCGCTTGACAAACTCGAAATACCCGATCCTATGATGCTTACCTTTTTCATCAATTCATTGCGTAGTTGTATTCCGGCATCGATTCCATAAGCTTCTTTCGTGCAATGAAAATCCTACTTTTTACCGTACCAATAGGTATCCCAAGTTTGTCCGAAATCTCTTTGTACTTAAATCCCTGAAAATGCATTTGGAAAGGTACTTTATATTCTTCATCTAACCGCTCAATCTTACCATTAATTTCTTTAAGAGCTATTTCATGCAGCGGAGAATTCAATGAATCACCCGACTGGTTAAGCAAATAAAGATCTTTCGATTGATCGAAGATAGTGCCGGATTTCACTTTACGCCGATATTGATTTATGAAGATATTACGCATGATGGTGAAAACCCACGCCTTGAAGTTTGTTTGAGGAGCGTAATAACTCCGATAAGAAATAGCCTTGAGCATGGTTTCCTGTGTAAGGTCGCGTGCATCTTCCCTGTTGCGGGTGAAACTCAGTGCAAATGAAAGCAGATTTCGTTCCATTCCAATTAGGGCTTCGTTGAATTCTAAAGTTGACATAGTGAATTGTTTAACGAATATGAAACAAACTTAAACAAAAATGTTTAATAATCAAACAAAAAAATTAAACAAAAATGATTTTGTTACTATTTTTAAGGATTATTTTTTAGACAAGTCTTTGATAGACAACTTATTTGGTAATTACCTGTATTCCATTTAAAACTTGGAGGGCAAGATTTTTTACTTCCTGAACATTCTCTCCGGTAACGGTGACATGTCCCATTTTTCGGAAAGGTTTAGTAATTTGTTTACCATACAGATGCATGTGCACTCCTTTCAATTTTAAAGAGGTTTCTAAACCTTCAAAATGGGCAGGTCCGTCGTAACCCTGTGCACCCAGAAGATTGATCATTGCGCCCGGTGAAATCATGGCTGAGGAACCTAAAGGAAGATCTAAAATAGCACGAAGATGTTGAGCGAACTGCGATGTTATATTACATTCTATCGTATGATGACCGCTGTTGTGAGGTCGTGGAGCAACCTCATTCACGAGTAGCTTTCCGTTTTTAGTGAGGAACATTTCTACGGCTAGAATTCCAACCATACCCAGCTTGGTGATGACACTCACTGCGAGATTTTTAGCTTCTTCCTCAATTTCTGAACAGATAGTTGCGGGTGAAAAAAGCATTTCAACCAAATTTGCTTCCGGATTAAATTCACATTCGACAGCAGGATAGGCAACTACTTCTCCGGAAAGATTTCGTGCTACAACGACAGAGAGTTCTTTTTCAAAATCGATGAGTTCTTCAGCTATGGAAGGTGCATCGAATGCTTTATCCAAGTCGACTGGAGATCGCAATACCTGAACGCCTTTTCCATCGTAACCGCCTGTCCTTAATTTCTGAACGCATGGAAAAATGGTTTGAGTCAATTCACTTTTATTTCTGATTTGTCTGAATCCGGAAGTGGGAATACTGTTTTCAATGTAAAATTGTTTTTGAGTGCCCTTGTCTTTAATTGTTCGGAGTACATAAGGTTGGGGAAAAATTGCTTTTCCTTGTCGCTCAAGTTCTTCCAATGCTTCAATATTGATATTTTCAATCTCAACAGTAACCACATCCATATTTAAACCAAAGTTCAAGACAGTCTCGTAGTCGTCTAAAGAACCTTTGCAAAATGAATAGGCGATATGCTTGCATGGTGCTTGCTCATCAGGATCAAGAACGTGTACTTCCACATTTAAATTGATAGCTTCTTGAATAAACATACGCCCAAGTTGACCGCCCCCGATAATTCCTATTTTGGATTGTATCCCTTTTCCTCTTGAATGATTCATGGTGCAAAGATAAGTCGATGTCTTAGGAGTTTGTCAGTTTTTATAACAATTGCTTTTTTGTAGATTTAATGGCTAAATTTGTGTCTCCAGAATTATCAACGGTTGATTCAGCTAAACGACAGAATATTTGATATCTTCTTAACTGAAGAGCAAGTGCTCGGTCAAGTGCGCAAACTTGGTGCGCAGTTGAGCTACGAATACTTTGGTAAGGATTTGATTGTTCTTGTGATACTTAGCGGTTCTTTTATCTTTGCTTCCGATCTCATAAGACAACTTACAATCCCTTGTGAAATCTCCTTTGTGAAAGTGAGTTCTTATTCCGGAATTAGTTCCAGAGGTCGGGTCGACGAATTGATAGGCTTACATATTGACGTTTCGAAAAAAGATGTGCTCATTGTTGAAGATATTGTTGATTCAGGTAGAACATTAGATAAAATATATTCACTCTTAGAAGCGCATGGAGCGTCATCTGTGAAGGTTTGTACCTTGTTATTAAAACCCTATGCTTTCACAGGAGAAAGAATACCTGATTATGTTGGATTTTCAATACCCAACTTCTTCGTTGTTGGCTATGGTCTTGATTACAACGAAAAGGGAAGGAATTTAAACGATATTTATAAACTTAAAGAGTCTTAACTCCAATATCACAGATGTTAAACATTGTATTATTCGGGCCTCCCGGAGCTGGCAAAGGAACGCAGTCAGAGCGATTAATTGAAAAATATGGGTTGGTTCACCTGTCTACAGGTGATATATTCAGAGCCAATATCAAAGGTCAAACAGAGTTGGGTCAACTAGCTAAAAACTATATGGATCAAGGAAAGTTAGTGCCTGATGAAGTGACTATACGGATGCTTCGATCTGAGTTTTTAAAACACAAGGATCCCAATGGATTTATTTTTGATGGCTTTCCGAGAACCAATAATCAGGCCATTGAATTGGATGCGTTCTTGAGCGATCTTGGGACTTCTATAAGCGTTATGGTTGCCTTAGAAGTAGAGGAAGACGAATTAAGAGATCGACTGAGAAAGCGTGGGTTGGTCAGTGGTCGTGCCGACGATGCCGATCCTGAAGTCATCAGTAAACGAATTCACGTGTACAACTCAGAAACAGCTCCCGTAAAAGCGTATTATCAGCAACTGAACAAATTCATTGCGATTAATGGTATAGGTTCGATTGATGAGATTACCCAACGGTTATTCGAAGCAATAGATCCATTTAAATGATGAATGCGTTGTTTTGTTAAGTCGGCTTCCTCGCTTTTCATACTTCGTTCCCGAAATGTTAATACCTTCGCCGTACTATGGCCTCAGATAATTTTATCGATTACGTTAAGATTCATTGTGCTTCCGGAAACGGAGGAGGGGGGTCGACGCATTTCCGAAGAGAAAAATACATACCGAAAGGTGGCCCCGACGGTGGCGACGGAGGACGAGGTGGGCATGTCATTATCAGGGGAAATGCTCAGTTGTGGACCTTGTTACATCTAAAATTTAAAAAGCACATTAAAGCCGGACATGGAGCCCACGGCGCAGGAAATCTGAAGACAGGTGCACAAGGAAAAGATGAGTATATCGAAGTGCCTCTGGGAACTGTTGCTAGAGATGATGAAACAGGAGAGGTGCTTTTTGAGATTACAGAGGATAGTGAAGAGCGAATTCTTCAGCCGGGTGGTCGTGGTGGTTTAGGGAATAATCATTTCAAGTCAGCAACTAATCAAACTCCTCGCTATGCCCAATCCGGTGAAGAAGGTCTTGAGGGATGGAAAATACTTGAGCTTAAAGTCTTGGCTGATGTCGGTTTGGTTGGTTTTCCAAATGCAGGGAAAAGTACCTTGTTGTCGGTTTTGTCTGCGGCGAAACCTGAGGTTGGGAATTATCCGTTTACTACTTTAAGACCTAATCTTGGTATAGTTAGCTACCGTGATCATCGTTCATTCATTATGGCGGATATTCCTGGCATTATTGAAGGAGCCCATCAGGGAAAGGGATTAGGTCTTCGATTTCTTAGACATATAGAACGAAATTCTCTTTTGTTATTCATGGTACCGGTTGATAGCCCGGATATACATAAAGAATATAAGATTCTTTTGAATGAATTAAAGCAGTATAATCCAGAACTCTTGCATAAAGAACGCATTTTAGCATTAACGAAAGCAGATTTGACGGATAAGGAATTACGTGTCGCAATGTCAAAGGATTTACCTAAGATTCCACATATTTTTATTTCTTCCGTTGCTCAGCAAGGGTTGGATCAACTAAAAGACCTTATCTGGAATATTCTGAATAATGATGGAATGGCTTGAATATTGGGATCATCGCTTGCTTTTATTTATTAATGCTTTGAATTCGCCTTTCTTGGATGATGTGATGTGGGCTGTTTCATCGAAATTATTCTGGATTCCCTGTTATATTTTTCTCATTTATCTCGCCTTTCAAAGATTGCGTTGGAAGAGCGTTGTTCTATTTTTCATTTTTGCTCTTTTAGCCGTTGCCATAGCCGATCTGATTTCTGTTCATTTGTTCAAAAATGTTTTTCTCAGATATCGTCCTTCACACCACCTGATTCTTTCTAAAGAACTTCATTTTTATAAACTACCTGATGGTACTTTTTATAAAGGGGGCATGTATGGTTTTGTTTCATCTCATGCTACTAATTTTGGTGCTGTATTCACTGCTGCATGGCTGGTGTTAAGGTCATTCTACCGTTGGTTGATTTGGATTCTTACCGGTTGTGCAATCCTTGTATGTTTCAGTCGTGTTTATCTGGGAGTCCATTATCCCTCTGATGTCTTCGTTGGGATTTTTATTGGTTTAATTATTAGCTTTTTGTTATATATCGGGTATTTCCGAAATGCAATAACTTTAAAAGGACAATGAATTATTTCTGGGTTTTTATAGGTGGCGGAATGGGTAGTCTTTTGCGTTATGCAATTAGCCTTTTTGTTAAAAGATGGGGTGTGGGGTCGTTTCCGACGGCAACATTAATTTCCAATTTGTTGGCTACAACTATTCTTGGTATTCTAATGTACGTACTGATGCCGAAATGGTCCGGGCAAACGTTGATTTATCCTCTAATTGCGGTTGGATTCTGTGGGGGGTTCAGCACCTTTAGCACCTTTAGCAGTGAAACCCTCGATTTATTACAAACCGGACACTTTTGTTTAGCAGCATTGAATATTTTCCTGTCTATTTTATGCGGACTTGGGATCCTTTATTTCGTGCAACGGACGGTTTAAGCTTCGGGTATATTGAAATGTATTTTTTCTAAGAGGTTTTTTCGTTTTTCGAGAATTTTACTTAAGTCGTTTGTCGCTACCCAGCCTTTTTCCCGAAAGCGTATGAAATAGATCCACCACATGTAGGCGGATAATCCGAATAAGCCTATCATAAGATAATAAAGCATAGAAAACCAGTAATTTGGATAGATGTAAGAGTGAAAGAGAAATAGGACAGGAATATTCAAAAAGCCCATGGATATCATACCAAGTAATAATTTTACGGAACCCCAGAACACACTTCTTTTAAAGGAATGTTCAACAAATTTCTTCACAAGAATATAGGGTAAGCCACAATGAACTAGTCCGAGTATGGCAAATGGGAATAAGCACAACAACATTACCATCTCTTTGAGCCTTGAAATGCATTTATTCGATTCTATTTCAAATACATAGTTCTCTTTAAGGTGTAGCTTTTTTTGTAGTGAAAAATAGGAGGAAAGCTCTTCCTTAAGTTCTTCCAGTTGCGATAGTTCATGTTCCTTTCGTGTATTTAACCAAGAGGCGAGTTGTTGCGAATAGTGCCATCTCTTTACTAATGGTATTCGGGAATCGCTATTTAAAGCGTTCATTCCCTTTCTTGTTAGTCGCATAATATTCTCATGAAAGTTACACCATTCTTTGCGTTCAACATGCGTAATCTGATCCTTCATGAGTTGCTCCACTTGCCTGGTAAGTTCCGTTATGGTCTTAGTTGGATTTTCCTCGTATTGTTGTCGGTAATCATTTAGGCAAAGACGGTGTGAGGTGGCAATAAGTAAATCACTACGCATGAGATTTGGCTCAGAATAATTGCAGCCGACTGCGGCAATGTAAATATTCTTTTTCCAGTTTATCGATTCAAGTGCAGAAAATCCAATGCGAACAGCGCCCTTCTTCACCGGGTTGAGTCTTCGTACAAATACATCATCCGTAAAACCTTCTCCAAAAATGAGCAGATTCCTTCCGCGCATGAGAATTTGTGTGCACTTCTCAAAGGTCTTTTTGTTTTCTCCTTTTGTATCCATCCCATCGTGTTGTCTATAAATGGGTAGCATATGTGCGGCCCAAAGTATAGGTCGGGTAAACGTTGTGAAGACATCTGATCTGGTAAGAAAAAAAACTATTGGCAAGCGGAAAGTGGCAATAACTAACGGATCCATGAATGAAGCGGCATGATTGCTTACGTAAATCGTTCTGCCTAAGAAAGTTTTGGGAGAATTCACCAACTTTAGCCTGGGGTAGAAAATCCTCAGGGGGTACTGTAAAGTAAAGTTCAGTATGAGATAGAAAAAACGCAACTCCTTAAGCCGTTAAGGTTATTTTAATTTTGATTTTTCTTCCAACTCTTCTTCCAAATTCCTGTTTTTCCCCAAGTACCAACCCAGTTGAAGTTCATGTGTTCCGTTGTTGGCTAAACGAAGCTTGCCGGCACCGTATTCATAGGAATAGCCTAAATACATATTTTTAATTAAGTTCGAGCCCACCTGAAATATGAGGCTTCCACCTTTTCTGTATTGAACCGTAACCCAGCTTCTATTTTGAGCTATTAATCTCATAGCTAAGTCATAAGAAAGTGGACTTCCTCCTACAGATTTCAGAATCATGGATGGCTCCAATAATAGTTTGGTAGTCAAAGGGGTTTTATACTTCAGCATGGTGAAATAATGCCTTTTTAATCGGTTTGCTGTTATCATATTGCCTAATACGATCGAATTATTAAACAATTGTGATGTGCTGAATCCTAAATACAGCTTCTCGCCATAAATAACTATGCCCGCTTGAGCATCAGCCATATTTTGTCTCGATGAATTGCCTAAACTCTGGGTAATGGTATAATCATCCGTTTCATGAAGTTTTACTCTTTCCTGATTTATTCTGAAATTGGTCATACCCAGACCAAGTCCTACACCAAAATTTAGAGTTTTCGTTAAAGGCATATGATAGGCGTAGTTGGCTTGTAACGAAGTCTTTGTAAATGGGCCAATAGCGTCATTCCATACTTTTCCACCGATGATGTGTTTTCTCTTGTTAACGGTAATTTGGGGTCCTTGGAATAGTTTGTCTTCAGTCGGATTGAATTCGCTCAAGACTTTACCGGCTCTTTTGTTTATTCTGATCTGACTGTTTACTGTGGCCATAAAAGTTTGCGGTCGACCATCATAACTGAGCCATTGCGTTCTCCCTGATAATTCAAAATGAATAACGTCAGTCATTCCTCCGGCAGCCGGATTTATTAAAAATGGATTGAGAACACTATTATTGAATTGAAACTCTTGTTGCGCCCGAATCGTCTGTGTAATTAAAAAGAGAATTAATAATGTATTGATACGTCTTTTCATGGGTGTGATTTTAGCGTATGATACTGATTGGACCGTTGAATACTGTTTTATCATCGTCATTTAGTTCAATTTTAAAGAAATAGGTTCCCATCGGAAGATCCTCATTGTTAAAAGTTCCATTCCAGGGATTCTCGTATCCTGCCGATTTAAAGACAATTGAGCCCCATCTGTTAATGATAGTTACCCGGCAATCAGGATAAATTTCATTGAGATTGTCGATGAGAAAAGCATCATTTTTACCATCTAGATTTGGGGTAATAACCGTCGGAAAATCTGGTTGGAAGCTATCACAAAGTTGGCTTGTAATAACCAGTGTGTCACTTGTTGGAAAACAATAATCTGAGGAGATTGTATAAGAAATGAGATGAGCTCCGGCATTCAAGCCGGATATGTGCGTCGGATTTTCAAAAGGTTTGTCTATCGTTGCATTCCCGGATATAATGCGCCAATCTGAAGTTTCTTCGGTCGATGTGGAGACCCCACTTAACGTAAATTTATCGTACTCTAAACATATGGAGGTGTCAGGCTGATCTATCTTGGCAACCGTGGCCTGATAAACCTGCATTGTATCTGAAGTTGAAGGACATGAACCGTTCTTTACTTCCCAAACAAACTGGTTCCATCCATTGGAAAGTCCGGTGGCTGTCGTCTTGGGCATGGTGGCATTTGCGATAACTGCTCCTTTGTTGGTCGTCCATAGACCTGCGCCGTATAAAGGGTTAGCGGCTGACAGGTCGAGTAGTTTGTTGTTACACAGTAGTAAAGTGTCTGAAAATGTGCTTGCAGGAAGAGGTTTTTGATAGACATAAATGTTCAAAGTGTCGGACAGACTTCCGCATTTTGCTGAAGTCACGGTCCAAATGAGAGTGTTTTTGCCAAAACTTAAGTTATTCACTTGTGTCAAATTTGCTTCATTGTCATTGAAGTTTATCTGACTTGAATTAAAGGAAGACCATTTCCCTTGACCGCTTGTTGCCGGTAGTGCCTCAATCTTGGTGCTGAAGGCTTGACATAGTGATATCGAATCTAAAACAATTTCGGATTTAGATGGAAAATCCTGAACGGTAACGGTAAAAGAACAACTGGCCTCATTTGAAGATGGATCTTTGGCGGTATAGCTGAGTTTCGTGGTTCCAACTGGAAAGATATCTCCGGAAGTCAACCCTGTTGCATCTGTTCGTGTCAAAACAGAAAAGCAGTTGTCACTGTGAAAAGGATCGGTAAAATTTACCACATTCGTACAAAGCGCTGTGTCCTTGGGGCATATGATAACCGGAGCCTGTGTGTCTAAACCACTAATTTTGATGTTGTCAATTGCCGTTGGCAAACCGGAAATAGTGACATCATTAAAGATGAATCTAAAACCAAGTAGAAACGACGAAAAATCCAAGGGCGCCGGTAAGTTTGAGGTTACATTTAACCACGAACCTTGAACAGCTAGGGCAGAACCAATCGGATGCCATGTGGTGCCTCCATCTTGGCTGTACACCAATTCCGTGTAATCTTGGTTGATTACACCACCGGTTTGATAGTCAAAATTTATTTGAAGCGATGATGCACATGCAGCATCAATCGCTGTGTAGATGAGTGATTGTCCCGTTCCGGAAGGAGAATTTTGGTATGAGTAGCCGGGATTACATCCGGAAACCGAAGTGCCGTCGCTTATATAAATGGAGTTTGTGCCTGCCAACGCCGGACCGTTTCCTGCGCAGTTTCCTTTTTGCCATAAATTTGGCGATGTTGACCCCTTACTTTGCCAGACTGGCGAGGCGTTTTCGAAATTGTCACTGAACACCGTTATTAATTGAGCGTGACTGTGAATTCTCAAAAATACCATTGCCAACAGAATGATTTTTTGTAACATAAGGTTCGTTTATGTTTCACGAATTTGGTTAACAAATATAGATCAAACCAATCATTAAGAGCATACAGAGAAGAAACCTTTTTTGGAACTTAGACAGGATTTTCTAAAGCAGGCTTAATGCATAGCTTTAAGGTCAATCGATGAGTTCTGAAATCAACAATAAGGAACACAATAACTTTTAAGTTTGACTGTGAATAATGCTTTCGATTGCTTTATTTTCGTCAAAAAATAGTTTATGAATAGAATTGCCATTTTCTGTGGAGGTTATTCTTCCGAGTTCTCTATTTCCATAAAAAGTGCGCAAACAATCATCGAGCATTTTCCGGTTGGATTTGATGTTTTCAAGGTAATTGTTTCCAAAGAAGGCTGGTATGCAGAAATTGGGAATGAAAGATTTGATTATTCACTTGATAACATGGGTTTTTTTCGAAATGACAATTGGGTAAAACCCGATGCAGGAATGGTATATATTCACGGGGATCCCGGCGAAAATGGAAAAATACAGGCATTGTTAGAATTAAAGGGAATACCCTACATCAATTCTGGTCTGCTTGCATCAGCATTGTCTTTTGATAAATGGTATTGTAACCAATTCTTAAAAGGCTTCGGCCTAAAGGTAGCCGAATCAGTATTGCTCTATAATCCAGCGGATATTGAATCATCTTCACTTATTCAAAAATTGGGACTTCCAATATTTATTAAACCTGCCGATTCCGGATCGAGTTACGGTATAACAAAAGTTAAAAAAGAAAAGGAACTCATTCCGGCTGTTGAAAAAGCTTTTCAGGAAGGAGGGTCGGTTGTAGCTGAAGCTTTTTTGGATGGCATTGAGGTTACATGTGGGGTATATCGGGGAAGAAATGGGGTTCGTGCATTGCCTTTGACTGAGATTTCATCAGAAAATGAATTTTTTGACTACGAAGCAAAATACGATGGAAAATCGAAGGAGATAACTCCTGCTCGGGTAACTGATGAAATTCGAGATGAAGTCCAGAATCAATCTAAATACATCTATGATCTATTAAATTTGAGATCCGTTGCAAGGATTGATTTCATGCTTGTCAAAGGTTTGCCTTACGTTATAGAGGTGAACACAACGCCGGGGTTTTCTTCTGCCAGTATAGTGCCTCAAATGCTGTCCTGTGAAGGAACAAGTGTTACGGAATTTTGGAATGAAATAATTCAAGTAGAATTATTTAATCGTCAATGAATTAAGTAATTTTTCAATCTTCGATACGGCATTCGTGCTCGTTCCGCTGAAGTTGGTCAGAATAAGAGCAAAAGCAAGTCGGTTACCACTTTTGGTTTCAATATAACCTGCAAAAGATTTAATTTTTGACATTGTACCGCTTTTAGCTACAATTCGACCCTCACCGGCTTGATTTCTACAAAAGTTAAACAAGGTTCCGGATCTACCGGCAACGGGAAGCGATGAAATGAAAAACGGTTTTAGTGTTGATTTATCAGCCACCTTAAGCATTTCACAAAAGTGATACGCACTAATTCCATTCGATCGAGACAAACCCGAACCATCTTTTAGATAGAGTCCGCGAGTGTCGAAATAATTGGACCAATATTTTTCAATTTCCTTTAATCCTGATTCTGTGCTTCCATTTCCATTTTTTTCATAACCTACTAAACATACCAAGCCCTCGGCAAAAAGATTGATACTTCTCATGTTAGTCAGTTTAAGTATGTCTGCCATTTTTTGACCCTGATGCGTAAAAAGGAGGTCGAATCCTAATCCATAGGTGGCCCATTTTTGAAGATGGTCTTTTCGTACAGACGCTGATCCTTGGCTTACTTGTATACCTTGTCGAATTAATTCCTTGGTGAATTCCTGAGCAAGTTGATCTTCAGGATCAGGCAAACTTCCTCGAACTACGTAGTTGGATCGATTTAGGGGCAATGACCCGATTCCAAACCGATCGTTTGAAAAAGGTCCGCCGTAGATGTAAGAGTGATCATCGCTTACATTTTCAGAGCGTATAAAATTGTGGAAATTTAGGTTGGCTACTTCCGGAAAACATGAAGTCAGCACAGTGGCAATACCGGCTGTAGAACCAGTTTTAAAGGAATAACGGATACTGTTGTCGTAGACACAGACTCCAGATGGTCCGGCGCCATAATAATTGCCTATGTCGCCCCAGTTCCATCCGTCCGGAACTCCCCCATAGCCAAAAGCTGAACCATCTGAAATGATCTTCCCTTCTATGCGTTTAATACCTTGTTTTTTTAACGAATCTACCCATGAAATTATGAAATCTCCGATGTTTCCCGAGCCTTGAAAGAAGCGACTTCCCAATGAAACGTCTCCGCCACCCCTGATCCAGATGTTTCCCTTTAATATGCTGTCTACAATTATACCTTCACGGTATATTCGAGTTTTGGGGCGATATTCAGGGCCTAATATTTCTAGGGCGGCGAAACTCGAAAAGAGTTTTGTGGTCGACGCCGGTGGTAAGGAGAGGTAGGGATTGTGTTCGATTATCCGGCTTCCGGTTTTTAGGTCTGTTATAAGTAGGGAGATCCCTGCCGATTGAAATTCAGTTGATTGTGTGAATTCTTTCAATACTTGAGTAAGCTCAGACTGAGAGCAACACATGTTAAAAAGTAATAATTTGCAGAATAATAGAAGAAAAATAAGTAATTTCATAGACACTTTTTGATTAATAAAAATGAAGAATATCATCAATTAGTTGAATGTGCCAAAGTTAATTTTTCAACATCAATTTGATGAGATTCGACTTCATGAGTATGACATTGGAGACTGTTAACGTAACTAACGACAAAATTCGTGTATTGAGGATTATTAATCGTTTTAATTTGGGTGGACCGACTTACAATGCTGTTTTTCTCACGCGCTATCTCTCAGACGATTTCGAAACACTATTGGTAGGAGGAATGCCGGAGGAAGGAGAAATTGATTCTCTGCATATTCTTAGTGAATACGGCATTGAGCCATTAATGGTACAAGAAATGAGGCGAAAGCCTCGATTTCGGCACGACAGAGCAGCTTATGTGCGTCTGAAATCAATTATTCGAGACTTCAAGCCTCATATTGTTCATACTCACGCTTCTAAAGCCGGTGCTCTCGGGAGAAGAGCGGCATTTAACATGAAGGTACCGGTAGTCGTGCATACCTTTCACGGTCATGTTTTTCATTCTTATTTTGGGAAGCTGAAAACACAAATTTACAAGGCAATTGAAAGAAGTCTAGCAGCTCGATCCTCGGGTATAATAGCTATTTCCGAAAAGCAAAAGAAAGAATTGGCATTGGAGCATGGCATATGTATATCCGAAAAAATTAAAGTTATTCCGTTGGGTTTCGACTTGCAGAAATTTAAGGATTCCAAGAAAAAATACCGACAATCCACCAGGCTGGAGTACGGTCTGCATGAGAATGAGATAGCTGTCGCAATTGTGGGTAGGTTAGTACCGGTAAAAAACCACAGGATGTTTTTGGAGTCGGTTATAAAGGTGAGTGAACGAATAACTCATCCGGTTTCTTTTTTTATTGTTGGTGATGGTCCTGAAAAGGAGTTTTTGCTAGGAGAAATAGCGCGAATGAATCTTCCCGAAAATATAAAAATTCATATGACATCATGGATTATGAATATTGCGGTATTCAATGCGGGCATGGATATTGTATGTCTCACATCGAACAATGAAGGCACTCCTGTCAGTCTTATCGAAGCCCAGGCCGCCGGTATACCGGTAATTTCGACGGATGTAGGAGGGGTAAGGGACATAGTAGAAGAGTCTGTAACAGGGTACATTGTGCCCAAATCTGATTCAAATGCCTTTGCAGAAAAATTATGTATCTTGATAGAAGATAAAAATAATCGCGAGAATATGTCACAAAAAGGGTGGAGTTTCGTAGAAAGCAAATTCCATTATACAAGATTAGTGAAGGATATGGAAAATTATTACAAGGATCTAGTGGATAAAACAAAGTTACAATGAAGACCTACATTCTTTGGATTTCCTTGTTGGCGGGTCTGATGCAGTCTTGTGCCATAAATAGCAATATGATGTTCAAGACTCCTTTAGATTCTGATTTCTCATTGGATACCTTGTTGCATGCGCCTGAAGAGAAGGATGTGATCGTTCCATTTGATGAATTAGATTTTAAGCTGATCACTAATAATGGCGATGGCCTATTACAAGCATTTTCTTCATTTTCAGGAACAAGTTCAAATGGTGTGATTAATACTCCAATGACATACAGTGTAAAGGAAAATGGAAATGTCTTGTTGCCACTTTTGGGAGATGTCAAGGTTGAAGGACTTACTATTCAAGCTTGTGAAGATTCTTTGCGTAATTGGTATGCAAAGCACTTTAGAGACCCCTTTGTACAGTTAAAAGTCATTACGAGACGAGTCATATTCTTTTCCGGAGTTGGAAATGACATGAAAGCTGTACCTCTCCCACATTCCAATACAAGATTAATGGAAATTTTGGCATCGGTAGGAGGTATACCCGAACGAGGGAAAGCAAATCGGGTTAAACTGCTCCGAAGATATGGCAATGATTGGAAGGTGTTTATGATTGATCTTTCAACTATTGAAAATTTGAAATTTGCAGATATAATTGTTAAAGAGAATGACTACATTTATATAGAACCGAGGCCTTACATCATTAAAGAAGTGTTGAAAGAGTCGGGTCCTGTAATTTCATTGGTCTCTTTATTTTCATCTGTCGTTTTATTTTGGTCCGTAATTTCACAATAATAAGTTTTGAAGAAGCAAAGTATCATAGTTAACAAGGATTATGATCCGTTTATACTGCAAACCATTCTTAGGCGTTATTGGTTTTGGCCGTTTTTGCTGGTTGCTCTGTTTGCGCTTTCTGCCTATTTGGTTTTGAGGTATGTCAAACCAACATATGAATCATCCTTGGTCTTGCAGCTGGAATTCAAGGATCAGGGGAAGGAACTTTTTAATATTGACAATATTAACAAAAGACAGAATAACCTCTCGTCTCATGTGGAGTTGATGCGTTCCCAATTTCTTTTTGAAGGAGCCATTAGTAAAATCAATTATCACATCAGTATTTTCTCCGAAGGCAGATTTTTGACAGAGGAAAGATATAACGCCAGTAATTTTTATGTGCTGCCATTTCAGTTGAATGATTCTAGTTTAGTATCTGTTCCGATTGGAATTGACTTTGATGGAGAATGGGTCACTTTATCCTATATAAAAAATGGCGCCTCAAAGGGTTTAAAGGGTAAATTGAATAGGCATTTTAGAAACGAAGATTTTGATGTGGTTGTAAAGGCAAGTAGTCATGCAGAATTTCAGAAAGATGCCGACAAAAACGAGTTGAGTTTTACGTTTAATAGCGTAAGTTCCTTTGCAGCTAAATATATCGGTAGTTTAGAGGTTTTTCCATTGGATCCTGCTGCGAATACCATTCAGATTAATTGTCGAGGTTCTAATCCTCAGTTGTGCCACGATATCGTCTTATCGGTAGCTACTGCTTTTATGGAAAATTATGATAATGTACAGCGACAAAGCTCACAAAACATCATCCAATTTATTAATCAACAAGTTGATTCTCTTGGTGTTGTCCTTAAAAATTCAAAGGACAGTTTGCGATTTTATCAGGTAAAGTCGAATTATACAGATATCAATACTGCCGAGCTTACTCTGAGTGAAAACACCAATAAATTAAAAGAAGAAAAATTTTTACTAGATGATGAGATTTTTTCAATCGAAAATATTAGAAAGAGACTCAAAGAGGAGCCGAGTAGACTCGAAGTTTATAGAATGATTCCCGAAATATTAGGAAAGAGTTTCGAGCAGATTCTTGCTCCTCAGTTAACCGGCCTGTATGAATTATTGGAAAAGAAAGAAGAATTGTTGTATCGCATTACTGAAGAAAATCCTGAGGTTAGATCTTTGAATAAAAAGATTGGCATGAAGTATCTAACTGTAAACAGGGTCGGATCATCCATTCTAGAAAAGCTCCTTTACAAGTCGAAAATCTTGAATTCTAAAATTAATGAAATGGAAGGTGAATTGATGAGTTTACCTGTAAAGCGTATTGAGTTTGGCAGACTTAAAAGCATTAAAGATTTGAATGAAGGGGTTTATAAGCAGTTGTCAGAGAAAAAAGTAATGTATATGCTATCTGATGCCGGCTACTCGTCAAGTAATAAAATTCTATCTCGGCCTGTTGTAAGTGCTACGCCGATCGCTCCCAATATAAAGCTAATCTATGGGTCGTTCATAATGTTCGCAGTGATACTTGGCTTAGGGATAATATTTTTTAAGTACTTAACTTTTAATGAAATAAACATGCTTGAAGATCTCAAGGGAATTCTACCTGAAAGGGCAACTGTACTTGGCGGAGTACCACTTTCGAAATCTGTCATGAAATTTTCTCAAATTCTTGTTCATGAATCTCCGAAATCTGTTATGGCTGAATCTATGCGTAAGATTCGAACGAATATGAGTTATATAAATCCACACTATAAAACGGTAGCAATATCATCTTCAATATCCGGCGAGGGCAAGACTTTTTTTGCGCTAAATTTAGCAGGTATTATTGCGATGTCAGGAAAAAAAACTATTCTCCTTGACCTTGACATGCGTAAACCTAAAATCCATCTTGGTTTTGAGGTAGATAACTATTATGGAATGAGTGGATTAATAACTGAGCAATACGATTTGGAGCAGTGCATTCAACAATCTTCAATCATGGGCCTAGATTTTGTAACCTCTGGTCCGGTGCCTCCCAATCCATCTGAACTTCTCATGAGCAAAAAATATTTTGAAATTATTGAAACTCTTAAGACAATGTATGATGTTATTGTTATTGATAACCCTCCGATTGGATTAGTTTCGGACGGGGTTAAAAATCTTACTGAAGCGGATATCCCAATTTATGTGTTTAAGTCCCATTTTTCTAAACGTAACTTTGTGCTGCGAGTGAAGGAACTATTTGATATGCAACAGATTGATAAATTAAACGTAATTTTGAACGGTGTAGATGCCTCTCGTCATTCAGGTTATGGATACGGTTACAATTATGGTTATGGTTATGGTTATGGCTATGGGTACGGATATTATGAATCTGAAGAGTTGTCAAAACCAAAACAAATGATCTTCAAGCTTAAGGAAAAAATACTCGGAATTTTTAGGCGATGAAAGTAAACACATTTAATATTGAAGGGCCTTTACTCATTTATCCTAGGATATTTGAGGATAGTAGAGGTTGTTTTCTGGAGTATTTTAATGAAGAGCGATACAATGATCTCATTGAAAATGTTCGTTTTGTGCAGGATAATATTTCCATTTCGGCAAAAGGTGTTGTTCGTGGGTTACATTTTCAGGTACCTCCATTTGCTCAAGGTAAATTAGTTTCTGTTTTGAGAGGAGCGGTTCTTGATGTTATTGTTGATATACGAAGAAATTCAACTACTTATGGACAACATATCGCTGTTGAATTGACAGAAAGTGAATATGCCCAACTTTGGATTCCTCCAGGTTTTGCTCACGGATTTGCTGCGCTTGAGGAAAAAACAATATTTTCGTATAAATGTACAGCTGTATATGAGCCTTCATCTGAGGGTACTTTACGCTGGAACGATGCTGACCTCGCTATTAACTGGAACTTGAATAATCCAATTGTTTCCGAAAAGGATGAGTTGGGTGAATTTTTTAAAACATTTGTCAGTCCGTTTGAATAGATGACTTTAGATCTTACAGTTTTGTTTGCTTTTAGTATTGGCGGCATTCTGCTTTCAATGTTGTGTAATACGCTGCTGCTCAAGTTTTCTGAGTCTTTGGGGATTCGAAACAAAAATGATGTCGTGGTTCGTTGGAGTAATCAATCTAAGCCTTCACTCGGAGGGGTTTCCTTTTTTATTGTCTTCCTATTCGCTACGTTCGCATATATTATGATCAGGGATGATGGCAACATCTTTCACAATTCACAATTCCGATTTCAATTTTCAGGATTGTTTATTGCCGGATGTCTAGCATTTTTGATGGGCCTTGCAGATGATGCATATAATACGCGGCCTTATGCAAAGTTGTTTGTTCAAATTAGTTGTGGGTTGATTCTTGTTGTAACGGGAACACTAATTCGACTGACGCATAGTGATTACATGGATGCCTTCTTAACAGTATTATGGGTGGTTGTGGTCATGAATTCTCTTAATATGCTGGACAATATGGACGGGATTACTGGAACAACGGTCGTGTTTATACTTATTTCCTGTTTGTTTTCATATTGGTTCCTTAAGGGAGTAATTGTGGATATTTGGAGTCTTTCTTTGGTTGCAGTGGTGGGTGCTGTTTTGGGTTTTTTGCGTTACAATCTTTATCCTTCTAGTTTATTTATGGGAGATGCCGGAAGTCAATTCATTGGATTATTTGTTGCGTTTTTTGGAATTAAATTTTTGTTGAATGTGGGCACTGAAACATTTTCAAATTCATGGGTTGGTATTGTTATTACTCTTACTGTATTTACCGCTGCAGCAGCAGATACGCTTACTGTTGTAATAAATCGGCTAAGAAAAGGTAAGTCGCCAATGGTTGGGGGCAAGGACCATACTACCCACCATCTGGCGTATTCAGGTAAGTCGGATAAGCAAGTGTGGTTCATCTTTTTTGTTATTGGTATAGTGAGTTCTGCTCTTTCCTTTTTTATGCTTCAGTTGAATGAAAAGAATCAAACATCCATAATTGCACTTCTCAGTTCTTATTTTGTGCTTGTCTTCTTCTTTCTTTATCGTTATACTGTCCTATTTAAGGAGCCGATTCGTGATCTTAAAAATTGATTCCAATGCGTTTTCGGTTGTTGGTTTACCTAGTCTGTTGGTTAATTGCTTTTTCATGCACATCTTCAAAAAAGGATATAGCTGTTGAGCCTGTAAGGAGTCATATTTATCGTGAAGGATATGTGATTCCGGAACTTCCTGATTCAATGTTTTTTTGTGGTAAATTGATTCATTTGGCCGATGAGGATATCCATGAAAAGTTGGATCGTGAGCTTCTCGTAAATACCTTCTTTCAAAGTTCGACAGTACAAGCGATTAAAAGGGCAAATCGCTATTTTCCAATCATAGAAGCCATATTGAAAAAACATGGTATTCCCGACGACTTTAAATACCTGGCAGTGATCGAGAGTAACTTGCTTCAAGCGGTAAGTCCGGCAGGGGCACAAGGTTTCTGGCAATTTATGCCGACAACAGCCAAGGAGTATGATCTGCTTATTTCTAATGAAGTGGATGAACGGCTCAACATTGAAAAAAGTACAGAAGCAGCATGTAAGTATCTGAAACTTGCATACAACGAATTGGGTTCCTGGGATCTGGCCGCTGCATCATATAACCGTGGGATTGGTGGCGTACGTCAGGATATGAATTGGCAGGGAACGGACAATTATTTCGATACTCATATGAATTCGGAAACCGGCCGTTATGTTTATCGAATTCTAGCAGTCAAACTCATTTTTGAAGATCCCGAACATTATGGTTATTCGATTAAAAAAGGGGAGCTGTACGAACCTTTCCATACGACAAGTGTTGAAGTTAAGAGTTCAATCGGGAATTTGGCAGAATGGGCATTGTCTAAAGGAATCAATTACAAGATCCTTGTTAAGTTAAATCCCTGGTTGTTGTCGAATAAGCTTACGGTGAAAAGACAAGTATTTCGCTTACTTCTTCCACATGCTTCGATGAACTTGAAACCATATGAGGCATATCTGAAGTGAAAGATGAAGGCGTTATAGCGATATACGGTGCAAAGGAGCACAACCTTAAGAATGTTGATCTTGTTATTCCGCGTAATCAATTGGTAGTATTTACCGGATTGAGTGGGAGTGGTAAATCCTCACTTGCTTTTGATACGATCTACGCAGAAGGTCAGCGTCGTTATATTGAAACGTTTTCTGCTTATGCACGACAGTTCCTCGGTGGATTGGAGCGACCTGATGTGGACAAGATCGAAGGGTTGAGTCCGGTGATTGCCATTGAACAAAAGACAGTTTCACGTTCGCCTCGATCAACGGTTGGGACAGTGACGGAAGTCTACGATTTTCTTCGTTTGCTTTTTGCGCGTGTATCAACGGCTATTTCCTACAATACCGGGGAGGAAATGGTTAAGTATTCCGATGAGCAGATCGTTGATTTGATCATTCGAGATTTTACCGATAAAAAGATCATCATTCTCGCTCCTCGGATAAAGGGAAGAAAAGGACATTACCGTGAATTGTTCGAACAGATCCAGAAAATGGGCTACACTAAAGTTCGGGTTAATGGCGAGGTGAAGGATATTGAGAAGGGAATGAAACTCGACCGCTACAAGGTGCATGACATCGATATTGTGATCGATCGTCTCCTTGTGAGTGAGCAGGACCGCAAACGCATTTATGATTCCATTGTGATCGCCATGAAACAGGGTGGTAAGGAAATGATGGTGATGGACTTTGAAACAGGATCTGTACGTCATTTCAGTCGATCGTTGATGTGTCCTACGACGGGAATCGCATATCCGGAACCGGAACCGAGTCTTTTCTCGTTCAATTCGCCTTATGGTGCTTGTCCAAATTGTAGCGGATTGGGGCAGGTAACGGAAGCCGATATCGACAAGATCATTCCCGACTTTAAACTTTCGATCAAAAAAGGTGGGTTCGCACCGCTTGGAGAATACAAACGCACCTGGATCTTCGATAAAATTGATTCGTATTTAAGTCAGGAAGGGTATACCATTTCCACACCTTTGGAGGAAATACCGGAAAATGTTCTCAATGTCTTGTTATATGGAAACGAAGATGTGGAGCGTTCCAAAAAGGATTCTTCCATCATTTTTGAAGGCATTATCAATTTTGTTTCCAGGCATTCAGAAGAAAGTGCGGCGGCCATTCAGCGTTGGGCGCAAAGTTTCATGAATAAAAAGACGTGTCCGGTGTGTGAAGGGACGCGGTTGAAAAAGGAAGCTCACTTCTTTACGATCGGTGGCCGACACATTGGCGACCTCGCAGCGATGGATCTTGCTGAATTGAAGAAATGGTTCGATGAGGTCGAAACATACCTGGATAAGGATAAACAGCTCATTGCCACTGAAATTCTGAAAGAGATCCGATCCCGACTTCGATTTATTCTTGACGTTGGACTCGATTACCTGACCTTGCACCGCTCAGCACGTAGCTTGTCCGGTGGGGAGGCACAGCGTATCCGTCTTGCAACACAGATTGGCACCGAATTAATAAATGTACTATATGTGCTTGATGAACCGTCCATTGGTTTGCATCAGCGCGACAATACCCGTTTGATCAAATCGCTGCAGCGTTTGCGGGATACCGGTAATTCGGTCATCGTAGTGGAGCACGACAAAGAAATGATCGAAGCGGCAGATTTTGTGGTGGATATCGGTCCCGGAGCCGGGGTACATGGTGGCGAGATCGTAAATGCAGGAAAATTAGCGTCCTTCAAACCGGACAGTTCTCTTACAACGGGTTACCTTTCAGGGAAACTGGAGATCCCGGTTCCAAAAGAGCGACGCAAAGGAAATGGAAACTTTCTTCGTTTGTTGGGCGCGAACGGTCACAACCTCAAGAATGTGGATCTGTCTATCCCACTAGGTACATTTTGCTGTATCACCGGTGTTTCCGGTAGCGGAAAGTCTTCCCTGATCAATCAAACCTTGTATCCGATCTTGTTGCGACATATTTACAACGGCATAAAAAATCCATTGCCATTTAGAGAAATTCAGGGGCTCGAGCACCTGGACAAGGTCATTGAGATCGATCAGAGTCCGATTGGTAGAACGCCGCGTTCTAATCCGGTGACCTATACCAAAGTGTTTGACGAGATCCGTGCCTTGTATGCCTCGGTTCCTGAAGCACAAATTCGTGGGTATAAAGCGGGTCGTTTTTCATTCAATGTGGCAGGAGGTCGCTGTGAAACATGCAGCGGTGGAGGTTTGAAGGTCGTTGAAATGAATTTTCTTCCGGATGTGTATGTTGAATGCGAGACCTGCAACGGCAAACGCTATAACCGTGAAACACTGGAGGTTCGTTACCGCGGAAAATCCATTTCAGATGTTCTCGACATGACCATCGAAGATGCAACGGTATTTTTCGAAGCGCACCCCAAGATCTACCGATCTTTGGCGACGTTGAAATCCGTTGGTTTGGGCTACATCAAACTGGGGCAACCCTCCACAACACTCTCGGGCGGAGAAGCACAACGTATCAAACTCTCTTCAGAGCTAGCGAAAAAAAGCACCGGAAAGACATTCTACATCCTCGATGAGCCATCAACAGGATTGCATTTTGAAGATATTCGTCAGTTGATGGAAGTTTTGCAGCGCTTGGTAAATGAGGGAAATACCATCCTCGTTATCGAACACAATTTAGACATCATAAAAGTTGCCGATCACCTGGTAGATGTAGGTCCCGAAGGTGGTAGAGGTGGTGGCCTAATCATCGCTACGGGTACACCCGAAGAAGTGGCTAAAAAATTCAGTGAGCTCTCGCACACCGCACGGTATTTAAAGGAGGAGTTGGAGAGGTAATAAGTTCCGTAGTTAAGCCATCGTTTTAACTAGTCGCTCCTGAATAAACCACTCTTAGATTTTTATGAGTTAACAACCAGACTACACCATCGTTAAAGTTCATCGCAATTACGTGGAAATTTAATATTGTGCGTCTTTTTCTTTCAAGAAAAGAAAGCGCATAGAAGTTCTCCATAATAGTTCCGCTTCGTAAAGTGGTTCTAAAACCACAAGCTGAACACTGCCATTGCCATTTCTTTTGTAACCAATAGTGTTTTGCACACCCACAATGCTTACAGATAACTCCTTGCTGTTCTCGTTGCAAACGAAAATGAAGCTTGCAGCTGTCATTATCCGGAAATTTGCGTAAAAATTCTAATATTGTCATGTCCTTTGTTTTTACAAAGGTTATGTATGATGATCATAAACTATTTACGTGCTGGCACAATTGTGGAGACTCAATAATTTTTCATCTAAATGCACAATCGGTCTTAATATATTATTTCTACACTAAAAAAATGTAAAATTTAGTATTCTATGTTTTTATGCTGTAGTTTTGCAATCCACAACAAATATTAATTTTTATCAATACAAAATCGGCTATATGAAAAAACATACAATTGTGATGGTTTTACTCCTTTATGCTGCTACGGTTTCCGCCCAAGAGGTAGTTTCCACACAAGGAGATTCACACTCCAATGGAAGTGGCAG
>JBIKYP010000026.1:0-27171 GCA_044355195.1 Crocinitomicaceae bacterium
GAAACCTCCAATGCAATCTACAGTTTCTGGCGATGGACCGAAAACTCAGACCTCACATCAGATAGGCTAAAAGATATCTTGTCCTTCACACTCAAACTAGGCATCAATGGATTCGATGTTTCTCCTGCCTATGGTAATGGTGAAGTGGAACGCCTTTTTGGTCAGGCGTTGAAAGCACTGAATATTGATCGAAGCAGTATTGTCTTATTCTCGAAGATCGGTATTCGTTTTCCTCAGTCTGATGGGGGCACCATTTACAAAGAACTAACCGAAAAAGGGATTAAAGAACAAATTGAGCAATCGCTGAATAATTTACAAACAGACCATCTCGACGTTCTGCTGGTTGATGGATTCGACCCGCTTATGAATGTCGATTTGGTAGCGTCCACCCTTACGGGCTTGCAGCTTCGCGGAAAAATTAAACACGCTGGCGTATCAAATTTCAACGTGCAGCAGCACAAACTCTTTGCATCGCGACTTTCGAATGAGGTAGTTACCAATCATTTCGAATTAAACCTATTGAACACCTCTGCCCTAACCGATGGACGGATTGATTTCATCAAAGAAAATTATTCCAAACCGATGGCATTTGGTCCTCTTGCTGATGGACGAATCCTAAATGGAACGGACGACGGCGCCCGCACTTTGCGCAAAACGCTGGCATTGCTTAGCAAAAAATATAATTCCAATATTGAACAGCTTGCCGTAGCCTGGATCCATAAACTTGGAGCTCTGCCCATAATCGGCAGTTTGAACAAAGAACGCATTCAGAATGCTGCCACAGCCGAAACGATTCAACTGTCTCATGCAGATTGGCATGAGATTTACGATATTTCAAAACAAGTAACCAAATGAATTTGGATTCCTCATATGCTCAACTTCCTGCGGAAGAACTTCTAAAAAAGATTGCAGACATCTTCGGCAACAAAGCCGCCTTTTCTACCAGCCTTAGTTGGGAAGATCAGGTCATCACCCATTATATATTCAGTAATGATCTTCCTATACGTGTTTTTACGTTGGATACAGGACGTATATTCCCTGAAACCTATAGCGTTCTGAACAGCACAAGAGAACGCTATAAAAAGAACATCGAGGTCTATTTCCCGAACACAGAAAAGGTTCAGGAACTGGTTTCTTCAAAAGGTGCAAGTAGCTTTTACGAATCACTTGAAAACCGAAAAGAATGTTGTTCAATTCGAAAGGTTGAACCATTGAATAGGGCTTTGGAGGGAGTAGAATGCTGGATTACAGGAATTCGGAGTGCGCATTCCGAGAACCGAAGTCAACTACCGGTTATTGATTTTGACGAGCAACGACAAATTCAAAAGGTCAATCCACTGGCCAATTGGAGTCTGGAAGAGGTAAAAGTTGTAATTTCGCAGTACAATATCCCATATAACGTCTTGCATGACCGTGGTTTTGTGAGCATCGGCTGTCAGCCTTGTACTCGTGCCATTCGCGAGGGAGAAGATTTTCGTTCCGGACGTTGGTGGTGGGAACAAAATGACAAAAAAGAGTGTGGATTGCACTCGTAGAATAAGAGTAAAGGAACAACATGGATTATTTAGATCAGTTAGAAGCAGAAGCCATTTATATCTTGAGAGAAGTGGCAGGTCAGTTCGATCGTCCTGCACTTCTCTTTAGTGGAGGTAAAGACAGTATTTGCCTCGTGCATCTGGCATTAAAAGCTTTTCGTCCGGGGAAATTCCCTTTCCCATTGGTGCATGTGGACACCGGACACAATTTTGAGGAAACACTGACCTTCCGAGACCAACTCGCGGCAAGTCTGGGAGAGCAACTCATCGTTCGAAAGGTAGAAGACACCATCAAAGCACGCAATCTGGAGGATGGCCGGGGTAAATTTCCCAGCAGAAACGGTTTACAAACCTACACCCTTCTGGATGTGATCGAAGAGTTTGAGTTCGATGCCTGTATCGGTGGCGCTCGAAGAGATGAAGAGAAGGCAAGAGCCAAAGAACGTATCTTCTCCGTCCGTGATGAATTCGGTCAATGGGATCCTAAAAAGCAGCGGCCGGAATTGTGGAATATCTACAATGGTAAGATCGAAAAAGGTGAAAACGTGCGGGTATTCCCGATTTCGAACTGGACAGAACTCGACGTATGGAACTACATAAAGAGAGAGCACATCGCATTGCCTTCGATCTATTTCACACATGAACGCGAGTGTATCTTAACGGAGCATGGACAATTAATGAACGTAAATGAATTCGTGACCATAGAACCTTCCGATGTCATTGTCAAACGTAACGTGCGCTACCGCACCGTTGGCGACATGACTTGTACGGCAGCTGTGGAAAGTGAAGCCTACACTGTGGATGACATCATCGCCGAAATAAAAGCCACTAAAATCTCTGAACGAGGTGCTACCCGCATGGATGACCGTGTAAGCGAGGCCGCTATGGAGGATAGAAAAAAAGGAGGGTATTTTTAACAGTATGGAGTATGAGTATGAAAATAATAACTTTGAACTTTTGAACGCCGAAGGCATTTGAACATTTGAACCCTTTCAACTTTGAACTTTTGAACGCCGAAGGCATTTGAACATTGAACATTAAAAATGGAACTATTAAGATTTTTCACAGCAGGAAACGTAGATGATGGGAAAAGCACTCTTATTGGGAGGCTATTGTACGACAGTAAATCCATTTCGACGGACATTATCGAAACATTGACGCGTCAGAGTAAATCTACGGGTGTGGATACGGATATAGATCTGGCATTATTGACAGACGGATTACGTGCCGAGCGTGAACAAGGGATAACTATCGACGTTGCATATAAGTACTTCACGACAGCCAAGCGCAAGTTCATCATTGCAGACACTCCCGGACATGCGCAATACACTCGTAACATGTTCACCGGTGCTTCAAATACCGATCTTGCGATCATTTTGATCGATGCACGAAACGGGATCACGGATCAAACCAAGCGTCACAGCATTATCTCTGGAATTTTGGGAATACCGCATATTCTGATTTGTGTAAACAAAATGGATCTGGTAGACTACAAGCAAGATGTTTTTGAACGAATTAAGATTGATTATGAGAATTTCTCTAATCAACTTGGTCTAAAAAAAGTATCCTACATCCCTGTAAGTGCATTGGCAGGTGACAATGTAGTGAATTCGTCCGATAATCTAAGTTGGTTCAATGGTGGATCCCTATTCGAGTTTCTGGAAAATGTGGAGATCACCCATGAAGAAGAGGTCCAAGAAGCACGTTTTCAGGTGCAATATGTAATCAGACCACAAACAGATGAACTCCATGATTACCGCGGTTATGCAGGAAGTATGTTAAGCGGTACTCTCCGCAAAGGAGACCGGGTACAATTACTTCCAATGGAGGCATTTACAAGTATTGAAAAGATCGAAAAATATCAGACGGAGATAGAAGAAGCACATGCAGGAGAACCCGTTGTTATTCATTTGAAGGATGATTTTGACTTAAGTCGCGGGAGCAGTATCGTACGCTCATCTGAAACACCACATGTGGAACATACGATTGAAGCGACTGTATGCTGGATGGACAATAAACCGTTTCAGCATGGACAGAAATTACTTCTACAGCAAAACAGTTTCCGTTCTAAGGCGGTAATCAAGGCAATAGACGCCACCATCGACATTCACTCATTTGAAGCTAACGCATCAGACGGAACTATGAATTTGAATGACTTCTGCAAAGTGACCATTAAAACAGCCGAAGCTATCAGTTATGATGCCTACAAAAAGAACCGTGAAACAGGAGCCTTTATCCTAATTAATGAAAATACGAACAATACGGTAGCTGCGGGCGTTATACACTAAAATGAACAACACCTTTAGAACACATTTACTTCAACAACACGTAGAACGGAAAAATCTACCATCACCTCAATTGATTGAGCAATTCATCGAATCAATCCTTGCTATCCTCTTCCCTGCTTACAGTAATAAGCAGATTCAGTTTCCAAAGCAATTGGAAGAAGAAATTGAAAGAATTCATTCCGCACTTCACATTTTACTCATTCATGTCGAAAAAGATTTCGCAGGTTCAATTGAAGAAACCATAACTGTCTTCTTTAATGAATTAGAGGGGACTTATGACCTATTGCACAAAGATGCGCTAGCCATCGAGCAAGGAGATCCGGCAGCCAAAAGCATGGATGAGGTGATGCGTTCGTATCCTGGATTTTACGCCATTTCGATCTACCGCATCGCTCATCAGCTTTACAAACTAGGCGTTCCTTTTATTCCGCGTATGTTCACCGAACTGGCACATGGAAAAACGGGCATTGATATTCATCCGGGTGCACAGATCGGTTCATGGTTCTTTATCGATCATGGTACAGGGGTTGTGATTGGAGAAACAACAGTCATAGGAAACCATGTGAAACTGTATCAGGGCGTGACGCTCGGGGCATTAAGCGTTAAAAAAGAAATGGCAGAAACAAAACGTCATCCTTCAATCGATGACCATGTCGTAGTATATGCAGGGGCAACCATATTAGGAGGCAGAACAAAGATCGGACACCATTCGATCATAGGAGGAAACGTCTGGCTAACCGAAAGCGTTGACCCCTACTCCACCGTTTATCACCAACCTGAACTCATCATTCAAAAAGGAAATCAGCATGGGTAAACTACTAGACTTCATAGGAAATACCCCGCTCATTGAACTGAAAAGGATCAATCCAAATCCGAATGTAAGGCTGATGGCAAAAATGGAAGGACATAATCCGGGAGGAAGCGTAAAAGACCGAGCGGCTTATGGACTCATTTCAGGCGGCATTGAGAAAGGACTGATTAAACCCGACTCAAAACTTATAGAAGCGACCAGTGGAAATACTGGAATTGCACTCGCTATGATCGCACAGTTATACGGCCTGAAGATTGAATTGGTGATGCCGGAAAACTCAACCCGCGAACGCGTGCAAACGATGCGAGCCTATGGCGCTAAAGTTACTTTGACACCCGAAGCCGGAGGCATGGAGGCTGCGATAGATTACGCCCGGAACAAAGTAGACAAAGAGGGGTACATTTCACTCGATCAATTTAATAATCCGGATAACCCTGCGATGCACTATAAGACCACAGGACCTGAGATCTATAAGGACACCGAAGGACAAGTCACACATTTTGTTTCCGCGATGGGAACCACCGGAACCATCATGGGCGTTTCGCGCTACCTGAAAGAGCAAAATCCTCACATTACCATCGTTGGAGCACAACCTGCAGACAATGCAAAAATTCCCGGCATCCGAAAATGGCCGCAAGAATACCTCCCCGGCATCTTTGAAGCCGAGCGGGTAGACCGAATCATTGAAGTAACAGAACTAGAAGCGCGCAGCATGGCAAGACGACTTGCATCCGAAGAAGGTATTTTCGGAGGTATGAGCAGCGGAGGATCCGTTAGTGCGGCTATGAAATTTATAAATGAACTAACCGAAGGTGTAGTGGTATGCATTATTTGCGACCGCGGGGACAAGTACCTTTCCACCGACTTATTTGACTAAATACAATAACCAATGATAAAAACAGACATCATCATCATCGGCGCAGGTCCATGTGGACTTTTTACCGTTTTCGAAGCAGGCCTTTTGAAATTACATTGCCATCTTATTGACTCCTTACCGCAACCCGGTGGGCAGTGCTCAGAAATCTACCCTAAAAAACCGATCTATGATATTCCCGGTTTTCCGAGTATACTAGCCGGTGAACTCGTTGATAATCTGATGGAACAAGCGACACCATTTAAGCCCGGATTTACACTTGGAGAGGCTGCAACTGAAATCAGCAAGCAGGATGATGGAACCTTCATTGTAACAACAGACAAAGGCACAAAACATCATGCCCCAATTGTTATGATCGCCGGTGGATTAGGCGTCTTTGAACCCAGAAAACCACCTATCGAAACTATTGTGCAATATGAAGACAAAGGTGTTGAGTATATAATTAAAGATCCTGAATTTTACCGCAATAAGCGCTGTGTGATTGCAGGAGGAGGAGATTCAGCGCTTGACTGGTCTATTTTCCTCGCCGAGAAAAAAATTGCATCAAAAGTAACGCTGGTTCATCGAAGCAGTTCCTTCCGCGGACATTTAGATTCAGTACAAAAAGTTATAGATCTGGCAGAAAATGGAATAATAAACCTCATCACAGAAGCTGAAGTTACAGGTTTATCCGGCGGAAGCAAGCTGGAACAAGTAGTTATTTCACATAGTAAAGACGGTGAGATGATTACCGAAGCCGATCATTTTATCCCGCTTTTTGGTTTAAAACCAAGTTTAGGCCCGATTGCCAACTGGGGACTAGAAATCGAAAAAAATGCGATCAAAGTAAATACACAGGATTATTCCACCAATATACCAGGAATTTATGCCATTGGAGATGTAAATACCTACGAGAACAAACTCAAGTTAATCCTCTGCGGTTTCCACGAAGGCACCTTGGCTGTTCAATCCGCTTTTGCACGTATTTATCCGGATAAAAAGAATATTTTAAAATATACCACTGTTAACGGTATTCAAGGATTTTAAACTTCTTCATCATCGATTTCGCATAATCGAAGGTTCATTGAACACCTTCACTTGATGGTTTAATTCCTCTTCTAAACAGCGCATGACAGATGTAGTTTAGTTGCAAAAACAACTAACAAATTTTGTCATGAAACCCTTATTCATATTGATATGCAGCCTGTCAATCAGCCCATTGGCGGGAGCAAAAAAATTTTACACACTGTCGAACGGAAACTGGAACAATACCACTAATGTATGGTCTCTCGATAACACTACCCCATGTGGATGCTTTCCAGGATATTCGATTACTTCAGATACCCTCACAATTAACCATCCATTGTCATTAACTGGTAATGTTAATAGTTCTTCATCAGGCAGAATACGCGTCAATTCAAGTGGATCAATCAGTTCAACCACAGCAGATATTATCGTCAACAATTCTGTCGTGCTGAGCTATGGAGCAGTCACCGTTCGTTCGCTTAATGTAGGAAACGGTGGATTATTTTCAATTCAAAACGCCTCGTTAATCATAAATTCAAACTTAGACAACTATGGATCACTCACCCTAGATAAAGCAGCTCTCCATCTCCTAAACGGGAATACGAATAATTTTCCCGGTTCAATACTTCAACTTCTCAACGGTTCATATATTCAATCTGATCAGGGGAATTTCAAGAACGAAAGCACTATACAAGTTTGCTCAACATGCTGCCTGCAACTTAGCAAAGGAACTCTCACTAACACTTCAACAGCCTCATTTCAAGGCACTGGAGGTGTGAACTTAAATAATGGAATCATTAAAAATTTCGGAACCTGGTCTTCAACACTCAAGTATTGTTCATCCGGCAACGATCAAGGTATGCCTAATGCAGAAAATTGTCCTTTGGCCAATCAAATCTGTGTCGTAACCAATCAACCTTTACCAACCTATTTAATTTCATTTGACGGGCAACCCATTGAAAAATCGAATTTTCTGGAATGGCGAACTTCATCAGAGACTTATCAAGAATTTTATCAACTAGAACGATCCGTCGACGGTAACCATTGGATTCTTTTGCAATCCGTTCCTGCAAACGGTGTATCAAATGAAATTGCAGATTACGATTACGTAGATTCAATTGCACCAGCAACGATAACCTATTACCGGTTAACGAAATACTCTGAAAACAACATTCCCTTGTTCAGCGATCAACTCAGTATAAAGAACTCAGATGATCCGGGAGTTATAATCTTCCCCAATCCCTCCAGTTCGCACGTGATCATAAAATGTAAACAACCCCATGACTACACCACAATCGAATTACACAACTCAACAGGATCTTTAATCGCACAAACGACACTGATAAATGATGAGGGAACAAAAATAGAACTACCTGATAAACAAGGTCATTATTACATTCAATTGAACGGAAATTCAAGGACGGCGGTCTTTACGGTTGTTAAATATTGACATTCAATCTGAAGATTTTTCTTTGCTTCATTGCAGAAAACAAAATTTATTGTAAGTTTGCTATCGCTTTTAACGGAAAGCACACACAATTTCTGAATTCGACTGCTGTCGATAGGATACGAAGAAAATTGGTTTGGTAGTTCAGTTGGTTAGAATACCTGCCTGTCACGCAGGGGGTCGCGGGTTCGAGTCCCGTCCAGACCGCTTAAACACTTGAAAAACAGTGAATTAAGTCGAAAAAGCCTCTAAAAGAGGCTTTTTTTATGTCTTTTTGTTTCATTTTCTCCCCTTTTTAATCATTTGCAAGTGGGCTATTCGGTGGACTAAAATCCTCCTCAAAAAAAGTCCACCGATTTGGTTCTAATGCACTGATTTGCAGTATTTAGCATTTCCTTAATTTAACGTGTTGCGGTAACTTTGTAATATCATTATCGCCATGAAAAGAGCAACATTTAACATCCTTTTTTTCATTAAAAGGTCAAAACTTCTAAAAACAGGTGAAGCACCTATTTATTTGCGCATCACTTCAAACGGAGATTCTTCCGAGATTTCTATTAAAAGAAGTATCAAACCATCCCATTGGGACACAGCACGGAACAAAGCCAAAGGAACAAGTCCTGAGTCCACAGAAATCAACGATTACCTAACAAGTGTTCGTGGTCAGTTATTCATGCACCAAAGAGAATTACAAGAAGCTGGCAAACAAATTACAGCGAAAGTTCTTCTGAATACATTTTTAGGTATCGGAGAAAAGCAATGGAGTTTAGTAGAATTGTTTGAAGATCACAACAACAATTTGAAGCAATTGATTGGTAAAGAGTTTTCACCCTTAACCTTACAGCGGTATGATGCTGCCCTCAAACACATTCGAAACTATTGCACCATTCAATACAATAATGAAAAATTGCCTTTATCAGAAGTTAATAACAAGTTTATCACAGGATTTGACTTCTACCTTAAAACCGTTGCAAAATGCCAGCATAACAGTTCAATGAAACACATCAAGGCATTGAAAAAAGTAATTCGTATTGCATTAGCAAACGACTATATCCGAAAAGACCCATTTGTTAGTTATCGTATTACTCAGAAGAATGTGGAACGTGAATATTTAACACAAGCTGAAATTGATGCAATCATAAATAAAGAGATTAACATTCAACGCCTGGATGTTATTCGTGACTTATTCATTTTTGAATGTTACACAGGTCTTGCATACAAAGATTTGGCTGAACTGAAAAAAGAGAACATTGAAATTGGTATTGACGGGCATAGATGGATAGTTATTCGAAGAGGCAAGACAGGTGTAACGTGTCGCATACCTTTGTTTCCTGTATCGGAAAATATCATCAGAAAATATGCTGCTCATGCAGAAGTTCTTATTTCAGGTAAGTTGCTCCCAGTTCCATCAAATCAAAAAATGAATGCCTATTTAAAAGAGGTTGCTTCTATCTGTGGTATTACGAAAGAATTACATACCCATTTAGCTCGTCATACTTACGCAACGACAGTTACCTTGTCAAATGGTATTCCGATTGAAACAGTTAGTAAGTTGTTAGGTCATCGTAAAATGCAAACCACTCAAATCTATGCGAAGGTCATTGATAAGAAAGTAGAGGATGATATTGACATGTTAAGAGCAAAACTGGTTATGTAAATAACTAATAATTTAATGGGGTAGATTTTATCATTTTGTGTATTTAACTTTGTGTTAAATACTGAAAAAGAATGCATAACAATCATTTTCCATTTATAGAAATACCAGCAAACCAATTTAATATTCCTGCTACTACAATACAGGTTCCCAACGGTTGGGAAGCTCCTAAAGGCTTCCCTAACTGTTGCCCTTTCCACAAATCGCTAATTAATAATACAGAAGATTTTTTAACAGCATTCCCGAATTGCTGTGATGAACATCGCCAATATGCTCGTAGATTTGGAATTCTTCCCGGTTCGTTTGATTATTTGAAAGAAAAGGTTGTTAATCAAATGAGCTATATTGAATATATAATCGAAACAAAAATTAATAACGAGGATTGGTTTGAGGATATTACAGATTATTTTGAATACAATTTGTTTTCATTTGGCAGCCCGGGGATTGGTCTTCATCTTCTGAGATTTCATCTGATACTTTATTTGCAAAAAAGCAAAGCACCTATTCCCAAATATAAGCGAACAAAACTCCTTAACTATTTAGATCCTAAAACAAAGAAAACAGCATCGCCTAACTTTAATGTTCTTAGAGATTTATACAATAAATGGATAGATACTTTTCCGTTTAGTCTTCCTTATTTTACGGAGCTTAAGGAAACCTTGTCTAAAAAGCTTCCGATTGTTTCTCAAATTAATAGCACAAATCGATACAATGGTTTAACCTCTGTAAAGATTCATACTGAGGAGTCCATTGTGTTTTATCTATGTGAACTAACAAAAAACCTTCTTTATCAAATAAAATCATACGAGGAAATTAATAAAGATGACTTTGATGTAAATCAACGTAAACGGGAATTACTAATTGAATCAAGAATAATAAAAAACAAAGCACTTCTCTTAAAATTTGACAAAAATGAATTGAGTTATATTAAAACAATTAAACAGTGGCTACAAGATGAAATTGAATTCTTCAAGGAATACCCATTGGCAGAAGTAACAAATAAAAAGAAAAGCGATAAGAAAAGTATTCCTACTTCTCTTGAAGAAATTACTAATTCCGGAAATATACAATTCATAATGCAAATGCTCGAGGACTTACAAATCTCGGAAAATGGCAAGTTTATTTTAGGTGAACGAAAAAAAGGTTCAATAAGAGGAGTTGTTGAAGCATTACATGAACAATTGATTATTCCTCAACTTACTTTAGAAATCAGCTGTAAATTAATAGCTACCCGAATAGAATTAGAATTACAGTCTAAATTAGACCATTCAGATACTGTTACATTTTACAAGAAACGTGCTTTAGAATACATCAGAAATCACTTCTCAAGTAAATAATTTTCACTTAAAATAGCTGTTTATCAGGTCTTATCCCGTCTGGCTTTTCAGACCTTATCTTTCTAAAAACCTTTGTTGCATAATTCTAAAAAATAAAATTATGCACGTTATTACAATGGAATCTGAAGCATTCCAAAAATTAGTAGAAAAACTTGATGCGATTAGCGTTAAGTTGAATAATCAAAAAGAAACCAATCCACTCTCAGATGTTTGGATGGATAATCAGGATGTATGTGAATTACTTCACATTAGTAAAAGAACCCTGCAACATTATCGAGATTCCGGTAAAATACCATTCTCGCAAGTAGGTGCCAAGATTTATTACAAATCAAGGGATATAGATGATTTTTTACAAAGTCATTACCTAAAGCCAGGCGCATAAAAATACCATCATCTTTTCATCATCATCCTTTTTTATTCATTCATGCAGCCAATAGAAGTATTGCCCGAAATATTATTGCCTCGTTTTAGCTATTACAAGCGACCAATAACGAATGTTGTTCCTTGCTCCACTATTACAATTTTTGATGCCTACACATTTATTAGAGATGTTACATTCTCTGATAGACTGCTGAAATTGCGCACGATTGAAAATGTAGATCAAGCAAAACAATACAAGAGAGCCAATTTTGATTACGTTACTTTTTCTGGAATATTTGAGAAGAGAAAAGATGATAAACTGATTCAACATTCACGTCTTCTAACAATTGATTTAGACGACCTCGACGAACCAGAATTAGTAAAGAAAATACTTCTTAAAGATGACAATTTTGAAACTGCATTATTGTTTTGCTCTCCTTCGGGTGATGGTTTAAAATGGATTGTTGAAATTGATATTTCCGAATGCAGTCACACAGAGTATTTTCAAGCAATTAGCAATTACTTAAAAGCAACATATCACATCAAAGTTGACCCTTCGGGTAAAGATGTTTCCCGTGCTTGCTTTATCCCCCATGATAGAGAATGTTTTATTAATCCTAAATTTTATATGAACTATGAAAAATAAATTTAATCCCAAAGAATGGAATAAAATCTCAGAAGAGAAAAATGAATCAACTAAAAAAACAAATAATTCCCCAATGAACGATAACGATAAATCTTCACAAGTAGAATATATGCTCTCCCAAATAGAAAGCAATCAAGCAGATATTACAGGAACTTATGAAGAATGGGTTAAAATTGGTTTTGCTCTTGCTGATTGTTTTGGGGAGAATGGTAGAGATTATTTTCACAGAGTAAGTCAATTCCACCCAGAGTATAATATTGAAAAATGTAATTATCAATTTGATAAGTGTCTCAATGCAAATGGATCAGGTGTTAAAATCAATACGTTTTTCTACATGTGTTTTCAAAACGACTTCAACTTTAAAAACTATTCACATAACGATGAACAGCAACATACCTATAATGAGTCAAACACAAGTCTCTCATCAAATGGGCTTCATATCTCGTCATTAAATGAAATGATTATCAGAAGCAAAACAGAGCCTGCCATTCCTTATTTATGGTCTGGAATAAAGATAGGTTCATTTGGTTTTATTTTTGGTCCACCAAAGGCAGGTAAAACAATCTTTTGTGAATGTCTCGCTATGGCTATTGCTACGCAACAAGAGTCTTTTTTCAATAAGCCAATACTTCAAGGAGAGAGAAGAGTTTTGTTTATATCAATGGAAGAGTTTTGGCAACAAAGAACGGAAAGAAATGAAAAACAACTTCAAGAATTACAAGCCGAAGTCGGTAATAATTTTCTAACTGTTGACGAGCATTTTCCGAGATTGATTGACAACAAAGAAGATTGGGAGTTACTTAAGAAGCATATCATTGAAACAGATTCAGAAGTGGTTTTTATTGATAGTTTGACTCGCTTATATTCAGGCAGTATTGAAGATAGTCAGATGGCTAAAGAGTTACTATTTAAATTGCGAGAACTAACCAATGACTTGAAAATAACGCTCATTGTAATTCATCACACCCCAAAGCAAATCGGAAGACCACTTACAATTGATAGCCTTGCCGGTTCGCGTATGCTTGCACAAGAAGCTGACTTTATGATTGGCATTAGTAAATCGTTAGATGGAATTAGGTATATGAAAGAAGTTGCGTTTCGGTATGCTCCAGAGAATGATGAAACAGTTACCACGTTTCAAATCAATTCAAATGCATGGTTGTGTCCTTCCTACGAAGTTCCGGAACATTCATTATTGAAAAACTCAGATGGAAGAAAAGACGACTCAAATAAGGAAATAATGCTTGAATATATTGAGGAGAACTTCGATGTGAATCAGGAATTCTTCACCCGCACTTTAATGGAGCAATTGGTTGATACCAATATTATGTCAAAACCAACAATGTATTCGTGTATCGAAAAACTGGCAATGGATAAAAAAATCAAAAAAGTAGCAAAAGGTAAATATGTGTTATGTCCAGAACAAGCTTAACTACCTTTACTTTCCTAACTAAAAAGTGTAGGTGGTTAAGTAAGTTAATATAGTTAAGGTATTTAACCATGAACAATTTAGTTTTACCAATCACTGTTTTTCAGTATATTTTCTGTAAATTATTTCTAAATTTACACTCTATCAGATTTCACTATTCTTATTTATGAATCGAATCAAAGAAGTTCTCGAACAAAAAGGTATTAAACAAATTTGGTTAGCTGACCAATTAGGAAAAAGCTACAATATTGTTAATGGGTACGCAAAGAATAGGAATCAACCGAGTTTAGACATTTTATTCAAAATTGCCAAAATATTAGATGTTGATGTTAGAGATTTAATAGTTTCAAGTAAAAATAAATTAAAATGAAAAAAGATTCTTATACATTCATCGATTTATTTGCTGGATGTGGTGGTTTGACAGAAGGCTTTTACAAGCAAGGCTTCAAAGCATTAACACATGTGGAATATGACCATTTCGCATGTGAAAGTCTGCGAACAAGAATGAAGTATTATGGTTATCCTTTAAATAAAATAAGTGTTCTTGAAAAGGACATAACAGATCAAGATATCCTAAACTGTATAGAAAAAGAAATAAAAAATGAAAATGTTGACTTGCTTATTGGAGGTCCACCTTGTCAAGCATATTCTTCATTAGGGCGTGCCAAAGACGAAAATGCAATGAAAAATGATCCTCGAAACTTTTTGTTTGAAAGTTATGAGAGAATTTTAACCCATTTTAAACCAAAGATTTTTGTTTTTGAAAATGTTACTGGCTTACTTACCGCCAGACTTAACAATAAGAAAATCGTAGACATTATTCTCAAAAAACTTGGTCAAGAATATAATCTTATTAATAATCCCAATGATATGGTTTTAAATTCTTGTGATTACGGCGTTCCACAAGTCCGTAAACGGATAATCCTAATAGGTGTTCGTAAAGATTTAAAACTTAAGCCCGAAGAAATTTATAATAATATTATAAAAACTCATTATAATCCTGAAACTCCTGAAGTGGATAGATTGAATAGAAGGAAATATATTTCAGTAAAGGATGCCATTTCCGATTTACCCTCGTTGCAACCTGGACAAGGTGAGAAGTGCATAAAATACAGTGTCAAAAAGTGGAATGACTTTTTAAAGACAGTTAGATCAGAAAATGACAATTTTCTGTTTGACCATGTTGCTCGAAATCATAATGATGTTGATAAAAAAAGATATCATGCTATGAGCAGAAATAAATGGTCTTTTCAAGATCTTCTAAACAATAGACCCGACTTGAATCACATTAAACAGAGGGTATTTGATAATAGTTATGTGGTGCAGTTTTGGGATTTACCTGCAAGAACAATCATTGCCCATTTATATAAAGATGGCAATCAGTTTATTCATCCAGATTATAATCAAGAAAGAACTCTGACACCAAGAGAAGCTGCGAGATTACAATCTTTTCCCGATGATTTTATTTTTGAAGGATCAAAAACACAACAATATAAGCAAATTGGTAACGCAGTACCTCCGTTAATGGCAGAAGCAATAGCAAAAAGCATTAAAAAAGCCCTTTTAGAATTATAAGTATGTTTCAAAACGTTAGCACTTTAAAATCACAGCAAAAAAACTTTTTCATAGAGAAAGTAAATCTGTTCATTAAACTCATAAATTCCTATGCTTTGAAGAACGGGCTAAAAATATCACCAAATGACTGCATACTTTCCGATCAAATTATTAATCGTTTAAAAGAACTGGAAATTTTTGAAACGGGCTCTTCAGAAGAACAACACCTTTTGATTGTAATTTTGAAAAAACAACTTTATAATGAATTTATATCTGCATTAAATTTTAATCTCATTCATAAAAAAGAAATTGGGAACTTACTTGACAACATAGATCCAAGTAAAAGAAAAATACTACAAAAACAAGCTGAAAAAGTTAAAAAACCCAGAACAATTGATTTTTTCTGCGGAGCAGGTGGTTTAAGTTTGGGGTTTGGTCTTGAAGGCTTTCAAATCGACCTTGCAAACGATTACGAAGCAGTTTGCATTGAGACCTTTAAATACAACCATCCGGAGGTAAAAGAGGATAGAGTAATTTCTGGTGACATACGTGAAATTGTTAACCATATTGAAAATTATATTCAAAATGATATTGACGTAGTAATTGGAGGCCCTCCTTGTCAAGGTTTTAGTTCCGCAAATCAACAACGAATTATTGACGATCCACGAAACGAACTTTATAAATACTACATTAAGGCTATTGAAAAAATTGCGCCTAAGTTTGTTGTGATGGAAAATGTCAAAGGCATGCTTCCTTATGCAAAACAAATTATAGAGGATTATAATAACATTACAATAAAAAAGGGAGGGCATACATATTCTTATAAAACTGATTGTAAAATTTTAGTTTCCGATAACTTCGGTGTTGCCCAAAAAAGGCATAGATTAATTTTTATAGGAATTCGAGAAGATGTGTTTAAGGACAAAAAAATAACTCCAACTCAAATCCTTGAACAAATAGAGGGTAATCAAAAAGGCACTAAACAACATATACTTAAGGATGCTTTAGAATTTATCAAACCACTTGACGCTCCTAAAGTAAAAAACACAACAGAGATTGATGATGAATTAACAGGCAAGAAAGTTGACTTCAACAGTTTTAATGGTATGGAAAATTCTTATTTAAAACTAATAAATCAAAATCGAAAAATAGATTTCATTTTCAATCACAAAGCACGTTATGTTAATGAAATTAATTACGAAATATATAAGACTTTAGAACAAGGTGAAGACGGAACAAGCGAAAAAGTTAGGCACGTTATGCCTTATTTACATCGCAATCATATTTTTAAAGACAAATACTTTAAACTCATTGAAAATAAACCTTCACGGACTATTACCGCTCATTTAAAGATGGACTGTCATTCTCATATTCATCCTTGGCAAGTAAGAAGTATTACCCCGAGAGAGGCTGCTCGCATTCAATCCTTTCCGGATGATTATCTTTTTCTTGGAGCATATTTGAAGACTTATATGCAAATTGGAAATGCAGTTCCTCCCGTTATGGCAAGAGGTATCGCTAAAGAAATAAAAAAATATTTATGAAATGAAAATCGAACAATTTATAAGAAAATTAAATAATACGGAACTTAATAATCAAAATACAAATGATGCTTATGTTCGAATATCTAAGGATATTCAAAATAGTATTCCTCAAGATTTTTTTGAAGGCCTTGATTCCAATTTGGTTACAGTTTTGAATAAAAAAACGAAAACACAGGTTGATAATTGGATTAGATACCAATTCTATCCCTCAAATGATGAGTATCGTATTGCTAATTTGAGTTCGATTTATAAGTCTTATGTAGCTTCACCTGGTGATTATGTTTATATAGAAAAGATACAAATCGAAAATAAAATCCATTACGAAATTTATATGAAGACTTATGATAAAATATGCCTGAAGTATTCTAAATCTAATTTGGCATTTGAAATTCTTAATGAGACTCAAGTAACAGAAATGGATATTTTAGAAAAAAATATAAATCTTTACTACAACGGTGTCTTATTTCAATCCAAAATTTGTTTCAGCCATTCAAGGAAAAAGAGAGCTGATTCTCCTTTTGAATCTCGTTCTTATACAATTGACGGTTTACCGATGGAACTAATAAATAATATCCGTAGAGATAGTTTTGTTGAAGTAATTCAAAATGGAACCAATTTCAACATAATGCTAATGAACTCTTGGAGCTTTAATAAATTCATAAAATAACATGCGTAATTATTATAAATACAAAATAGATTCTGCAATTGATACATTTTCTCAATTTGAAGCAGGTATCAACTTTAAATTCGAAACTACTACATTTCCCTCTTTAATTAATTTCGAAAAAGGTGATTTGATTATAGGAGTTAAACAACCAAATTCATACTATTTGCTGCTCGTTAATGATTTTAATTCTAATGAATTAAGTCTGCAAAAACAAATAGAAATTTGCTCCAGTTATAGTGTTTATTTCGAAAATGAGGAATCAATAATTAAAATTGAATTTTCAGAATATGACGAAATATTAAAGAATATTTTAAATGAATATAATTCTATTCCCACAAAAAGTCATTCTCTATCTAATATTTCCGATTTTAGTAATTTAAAAGAAAGATTTGCAGATTGGTTAATAAATCTCGACGGAGTTAGACATAATTATTATAGAAATTCATTTAACTCAAATAGAGAAAAACTTCTTGAACAACTAACTAAATATGAGGATATATATAGAGAACAGTTTCAATCTCCCATTTTTGAAATTTCTGACGTTAATTTGGATGTTTTCGTGCAAGAGTTAGAGGTGAATTTATATCTAACCTCAGGAACTTTTTTTTCATTTAGTGAAAAAATTTCATATCATTTGCCAAGAGCAATTCTTGGAAAAAAGAATTACATTAAATTTCTAAAAGAATTATTAAGTAAATCTAAAATTTCTTCTGCGCAATCCAAAAAAGTTGATCCTGTAAACAAAATATATTTTGGAGCACCAGGCACTGGTAAGTCTTATAAAATTACACAAGATTTAAAAGATGTTGATTTAATCTTCCAAAAAAGAGTTACATTTCATCCTGAATATGATCACGCATCATTTATCGGAGGCTACAAACCTATTACAAATGAAAATGGTGATATTAAATATGAATTTGTTCCTCAAATATTCACAGATATTTATATTGATGCCTGCAATGACCCAATCCATCAGTATTATTTAATTATCGAGGAGATAAACCGGGGAAATTGTGCAGAAATTTTCGGTGAGCTATTTCAACTTTTAGATAGGAATATTGATTATAAAATCACTCCTTCAAATGAGCTAATTCATTATTTAAATAATAATATTACAAATTCTGAATATTATAAAGATAACAAGATGCTTATGCCATCAAACTTATCTATTTTATCAACTATGAATACTTCGGATCAGTCTTTATTCCCAATGGACAGTGCTTTTAAACGGAGATGGCAATGGGAATACGTACCAATTGACTACGAAAAAGACCCTAATAAAAATAAATCTGCTAATTTTCTTATTCAAATTGATTCTAAAACGACAATTAATTGGATTGATTTTATTGAAAGAATTAACACTAAAATTCAAAATAATAGTAATCTCGGTATGGATAAGTGTATCGGAAATTATTTTGTGGTTCCCAACGCAAAAAATATCATTGATTTAGAAAACTTCATACATAAAGTGATTTTTTATCTGTGGAATGATGTTTTCAAAGATGAACCAAGGGATTCAATATTTCAATCTTCTGTAAGTTATCAAAGTTTTTTTCCTATCAACCCCCATGGAGTGAAAGAAGTAAAAAAAATTCTGGAAGTTTTAAATCTAATCAGTTCCAATGAAAATACAACAGAAATCAGAACAGAAAATGATACCATTGATTAATAATTATGAAAATATTAATTGAAGGCCAATCATATCCAATTCATGAATTAAAATCAATTTTTAACGACTCTTTTTTTTATAATCAAAGAGGCGATGTTGCTATAGTTAATTGTGTAGGCTACTATTATTCGACTTTAAGAAAAGAAGTGGTCTACATGTTACCAAAAGTTTTTATGTCGGATTCATCGCTAAATCAAATAGAGCTTACTGATGGAATCTCTCCTCAATGGAATAAAAATTTTACAGTTTTTAAAAAACCGAATTCTATCGGGAATTTATCTGTCGAAGAATTGTATAAAATAGATAGATTAGAAGGATCGATAAAGCATGATATTCAGCTTCAATGGATTAGACATATAACGATTAGTTTCTATAATAGTTTAATTGAATTTAAATCGCGACATTTCTCAACTCAATTAATGAATAGTGGGCTAACAAATGAATTGAATACAAACATCGGTCAAGATGAATACTCTTATTTAGATATTGTACTAAGTTTCATAAACTTTTATAAAAAAAATAAATCGATAATCATTTTTAAAAAAATCGAACAAAGAAGCGATGAAATTAAAAAAGTCAAATGGGACAAAACAATAAGAAAATCTCTACCGCTAATAAATAAAAAAAACCATCCACTTTATATTAAGTTAAACAATAAAAAAAGTTATAAGAACTCTGAAGAAGAGTTGATTATATATTTCTTATCTATATTATATCATTTAAAAGAGGAAAACAACTTAAATATTACAATTGACGAGAGCTATAATCTTATCAAAGGAAATTCATTCGAAAAACTACAATATAATGGAGTTCATTTACTTAAAAAAATAAGATATAGATATTTTTCTGATTTAATGAAACGCATGTACAGATTGTGCGAACTTTATTTCGATTCAAATGACAAAGCAAGCATAAGAAAAAGGAATGAAGAATTTATAAGTATAAATAAATACAATATTGTCTTTGAGGACATGGTTGAAAAATTACTTTCAGACGATAATACTTTATACAATTACGATAGAAAAATTGCAAACAAGGGATTTAGCATTAATAAACTTAAAAACAACAAAGACGGAAAAATAATTGATCATTTATTCGAGTTTGAAAGTTTAATCGATATTGATAGAACAAATATTTTTTACATTGGAGATTCAAAGTATTATAAACCTGGAAATTTAGCGGACAATTTATCTATATATAAACAATTCACATACGCCAAGAATATAATTCAATTTAACATTGATTTATTCAATAATAAAATTGAATTATCAAATAATTTAAGATATCGAGATAAATATACAGAAGGATATAACATCACTCCTAATTTTCTTCTGTACGGTTTTATAAAAGATCATAAAGATTTTGTAAAACACCATCTTTCAACTGTTGACTCTGTTAAGGAAAGCATTAAATCATCTTTCCATTGGGAAACAAGGTTATTTGATAGAGATTCATTATTTCTTTGTCAATTTAAAATTAATTACCTATTTGTTTTAAACTCCTATACTGAAATGAGCCAATCCAAAATTGATGAATTCAGAAAAAATGTAAAAGAAATAGTTAAGCAAAACTTCATAGAATACTTTAGTAGCAATCGCGTATCAAATTTTAAATTTTATCATTTTCAATCTCCTTTATTGAAATCTTTTGTAATTGATTATTTTAAAATACTTAACGGAAATTGCATAAGTTATGACGATTTGAAATCAATTATTGTAGCTGTTCATAATGAGGATAAAATCAAAGGAGCAGATTTGATGAGGAAAATAATAAATAATAAAAAAGTTCTAAATACCTATCAAATAACTATAAAACCATTTAAATTCAAAAATTCGATATCTCCTAAAAAATATGAAGTCAATTATTACGATATGGGTACATCTACAAATATAGCTGCTGACATAAAAAGAAAGTATGGGAAATAAATTATGTTTGTATATATAAGAAAAGGTAAAGCGGTCTTCGTCCTTCTCATCACAGCTTCAGAAAAACATAAAAACAAGGGTATAACAAGCGGTTCGTCAAGAGTATGCATAAATGCAGTTATTGTCTCTCACGCCCTTGTTTTTAGCGTTCCTTAGCCAGTCGTTCAGAATTCTCTTTGTGGCTGTTCACTTGTTTTCTTCGCCTGTTCTTCGGGCGTCCTCAGTCGCAGCTTCTCCATCCCCCTTGAACCCAATAAGGTTGCTACGCAGTAAATAACAAGGGGTCTGCCGCTGCTTGTGTTTATGCTCGCCTGCTAAAGCGCCTCAGCTGCGGTACTGTCACAGTTTTTGAGCCCATGTGCTAAAAGCAACTTCTCTCACTTCTCCTACGGTGTGTCCGCTACCGCTGGATCCCCTCCGTTTTCGTTCCATTCAGTAGCTTTTACGCACCGCACACAAAGACATTGTCAGCTCGTCCCTCATGCCAAAGACTTTGTTTTATCCAACCCAAATCAAAAACCGCCTGCGCAGAGCTCCGTCGATGTGCCAGTCCCTTGTGCAACTTGCAGAGGTCATTCCCACTTCCTCTGGTCGTTCTCCATATCCCCCTTCGGCGCTAACTCGCAGTCGGCTCGCGCCCTCACTTCAGTCAGCCATTCCGTAGGGCTCCATGGCTTCCTTTCGTTTTTTCCAACGCTGGCTCAAGGCTGTTTTCCCTTTTTTAGTTTATGGGTATTAGATTTTAAGATTTTGAGCAGAACAACACTACTTAAGTTCTTGTGAAAATGACTTCCTACTGGTGCTGTGAATACATTCCCCGTTTTTCTCAAAAGGTCATGTATCACATCAATCCAGCAGTCATAAAGTCCATTCTTTCCTCAATGCCAAAAGAGGAGTTTTATCGTCATGCACGTTATATACATTCTCAGTCTCTTTCCTTGCCTGAAGGCTCCAATCGTCAAGTCATGTTTTTCAATCTTTGGCAGTGGTGTCTTCGTCTCCACAGGGAGCGGTTTGGGTAATTTTCTTTTTTTTTATAACTTCGTTTTTCCTCCGTTAAAACAATTCAAACAGAGTTATTTAAGCTTCTTTAATTTTTAAAATATGAAAAACATGAGACAAATAAATTCTGATTCCTTGTGTGTTTTAAAGTTAAATCGAATTAAAAATCTTGTAAATATTGATTATGTTCCGATCTTAAAAAATTTTGATTTGAATTTAAAATTTAAAAAATTAACTCAACTAAATGAAGATGATACTAAGTCGGTCGCAGATTTAATTAGTTATTGTGAAGAAAATTTGTCTGTGCTCCTTCAAGAATTTAGTTATTGTGTATCGTTGAAAAATTCATATCAGCAATTACCTAAAAATTCTCATATACAATTTTTAGCAAGATTTCGAGAATTAACTAATAGAGTGTTGGAAGCTTCTTCAGATGAATTAAATGTTGTAAGCAAACTTAAAGAAGATCTTAATAATTTAAAAAAGAACTTTTATCATCAAATGTCAAATAGACTAAAGGCAATTGAAATCAGAGATGCTTATTATATATGTGAAAAAGACAATGATATATTAACATTTTCGCATAGAAGAATTGGATGGTCAAACCCATCCTACAAATTAACTCCGAATTTTACATTTGATATAAAAACTAATTTCGGATATGGGCATGTTAGCTATTTCTATACTAAACTAATGTTTAAAGGAATAGAAATTGTTCCCTTTTCGGATTGGGTATTTTATCCAAATGCGAATTTCAGTGAAATAATTCGATTCTCAAAAAAACATAAGTTAGAGGACAATGATTGGTTAATTGCATTATCATATGCAAAAGACGCTTGTAATTTATCATTAACTAACGAATCGGCTTTTATAGATAAGTATATTGTTTCTGAATGCGAAAGAATGGTATCTGAATTAGAGTCTATATTATCGAAAAATGAATTTGAATACCACGAGGAATCTATCAAATCAGATGAAAATAGTTTTAAAATTGAACCAATCACTAAAAAAGTAATCAAAACAAGTCATGAACTAATTGAGTATCGAGGTGAAAAAATTTCAGGATCGTTAAATTTTATAGAAAAAATCTTGTTGTTTGATAAAATAAGAAACATGTCTTCATTTATCAAGCGAATTAAGGATGTTAACCATATGGTTCTTCCTTTATTGAAAAATGAAGTCCCATTGATTATTTCTGAAATTAATTCTTTCAAAAGCCAAGAAGCACAATTAAAGAGCAAATTGGATTCTTTAAATCCTGATTACGAAAGATATAAAAGAGTATTTCAAGAGTTTGAAGCAAAAGAACGTATTCTCAATCCAACATTATCAGGCGATCAGAATTCAATGATTCAATCGAAATTCAATTCATCCCACCCTGATTTAAAATTAATCAGAGATCAATATTATGAAATACACAATGAATACTCAGATATTTCAAAAAAAATTAACGCACTGGAGATAACAAATCGTAATATCAATACCTATATTGGTGCGATAAATAAATTCTTTAAATATTCTAATTAAATTTTTGTACATATTTCAACTAATAAACATGTAATAATACATTTTGAATTAGAAATAAGAATAAAAAATAAAAGCAAATTTAGGGCACTGCATTCGTTCATTCAAGGTCAAGCCCTTCGGGTTTTGATAAAATAATCTCCACCCTTTCATTTCTTTAAAAGCAGATATTCGTTATCCTAAAACCTATTTTTTAGTTAGCTGTCAATCCTTTTTTCAAGTCGGGTAGTATTTTTTTACCAAAAACCTTGCATTACCTCACTCCGTAGCCCTTGTCGGGCACTTTCTTTTTTTTTCTTTTTTTTCTTTTGGAATTATTAGTGTGCGCGAAGCGCTATCCCCCAGAGCATAATTTTTTAACCCCAAATTATGTTCTCATTCAAATTAAAAACCCACAAACTTAACACCAACTATTCAGAGCCTCATTTCTTCATCTTGAATAAAGGAAACCATAGCGGTAAGCCAATGAATGATCCATGCCCTAATTGCTTTGTTTGCATCTGTTCATCAGAGGAAGAAAGAGAAATGCTTTATTGGTTAGTAATGGGATTGTGCCAGGGCAGAGTATTTGAACAATACCTGTGCGGTTCAGTTATTCCCTTCGTTAGAATCAATGATGTAAAAAAAGCACTCAACTGGCTTTCTTTCAATCATACTGCACAATTAGTTCAGTATAAAAAGAAAGTTATCGCAATTCAGAAGGTGCAGCAGGCCAAAAATACAATATTGCAACAGCTGCAAAGTCTGCAAAGTTTGCAAAAAGTGTTAGTTGCTGATTTGATAAAATAAAAAAAGAGGGCCTTAGCCCCCTTCCTCATCATCATCCATTTTACTTATTCAAAGCATCTTAAATTTCTCTCTTGCATTGTTGTTGTCCTAAAGATATACTGACAACCAATGTTTCAAATTTCTCATCCCTGTCCTCGAATACATCAACATCCATTTTGTTCACGCTGGAGCTTAATTCAGCACCTGCCTTAAAACGAATTGATTTCTTACAGCTGACTTTCAAATCAAAATTTCCTTGTGTACAATTCTCAGCCATGGTTATAGTTTTATAGGTTCTTGAATGCATTTATCGGATGAAAGTGTAAGTTTCACTTCCAACAGTTCAAAACGCTCGTCTCTGTCCTCAAATACATCTACACTCATTCGGTTTACACTTGAACTCAATTCAGATCCTGCATGAAAGCGGATTGTATTTTTGCGCTGAACCTTTAATTCAAAGTTTCCTTCATTGCAATTACTTGATGTCATAGTGCGTTCAGATTTTGTGGACATGATTCATTACTAAGTCTAATTTGAACTTCCAACGTTTCAAACTTTTCGTCTTTATCTTCCGATACATTTACATCCATTTTGTTAACGCTTGAACTGACATCTGCTCCTGCTTTGAAGCGGATTGTTTTCTTTCTTACATTCAGTATCAAATCTGAATTGGTGCATCCACCGTCTATTATTTCACTCATTTTACGATTTTTAATGTTATTTAAATTGTTTTTTCGCATTGCTTATTGGTTAGCACAAGTGATACTTCCAAAATCTCATGGGTATCTGTTTCATCTTCAAAAACAGAAACATCCATAATATTCACTTTGCCACTCAATTCTGCTCCTGCTTTAAATCTGCGTACATCTTTCTTTTTGATGTTTAAGATTAAGTCGTTTTTAGTACAATTTTCCATAATGTTTATTCTTCGTTAATAGTTACTTGGCTTACAGCCGATAATACTGTTCCACCCAATAATATATATCCTGCAATGGTGGTTAGAGCAGCCGGAACAGCAATTGGAGACATTATAATTGTAGTTCCAACAGTTATTGCAACCAAACCAATCAATCTCAACTTCCTGAAGAAAGGTGGCGTTTCCGTTTGTGCTCTTTCTCGAATTGATGTCAATTTGTCGAAATAGAATTTTCCTTTCATATCAATTAGATTACTTCAATAATTTTCAACGCATTGAATGCACCATTTTTCAAACTGTACTGAACAGCATTGACCAATTGGAAAAACTCAATCTTCAACAAAAAGATTTTTGCTCCTGTACCTGTCGGAACAACAGTTGGTGTTAATGTGATTGCAGAAGATGTTGCTGTAATCGGCAAGTTTTGAACGTTAGTTAATTTCACATCAGCGATACCAGTTGCATAATTGATATTTGCATAAGCACCTGTGAAACTTACATGGGTTGCTCCTTCTGGATATATCAAATCTAAAGTTGGTACTAAACCAGCAATTGTAATAACTCCAGTAGTCGTGTTCACCGCCCAAGGTTTGAAAAGCATACTACTCAACATTGCTTCTCTATTAAACTCAAACCCCTTCAACAAGGCTTTTGCCGGGGCTGTCGCCATGGCAACACCCACGTTACGAGCACCACGTACTGAGGTAGTGTCTAAGTTTTTAATTTGTGTCATTATCTTTGTCATTCTCGCAACCACTCGTCCATCAGTTGCATTCATTGAGATAGGTCGTAAGTTATCACGAGTCAATTTTCCAGATCTTGCAGAACTTCCAAATTCACTATTGTTCTCACGTGTTCTTACGAAAGCTGGATCATTCGCAATTCTGTCCCCATCAACAGAAGTTTTCATTCTTGCCAAGTCACCGTCCTTGGTTTTGTAAAAGGACACATTATCCAATGTTCCTTTAATCTTAATTAAGCCTGATTGTCTTGCCATTTTTTTATGTTTTTAGCAGTTAGTAATAATCATTTCCTGCTAAATAACGAAGTTATTCTCAATGCGTTGTAACCCTTGATTTTGTTGCGTTCTTTGTCATTATTTTGCTTTAATAACTAAGAAAAATCACCTAAATATTACCCCACTTTTACCTATAGATACTTTACCAATTATTCATAATTCAAATAGTCTACTCAGATAGTCCCTAAATGGAAAATTATGTTTACATTTGATGCAATTAAAAGCAAAACGTTCTTTAAGATAACGCTTTCATCACTTGAAAATTCAGTGGGTTATTCAGTGGAGATAGCAAAAAGATATTTATAACTTATTATAATTGAGGTGGTTAGGTCTAATTCGTTAGTCCCGTCCAGACCGCAACTGTTAAAAGTAACACCCTGTAAGTCATTGATTTACAGGGTTTTTTCTTTTATGGGAGTCAGAATAGGTGTCATTTCATCTTGGGTATTTGATCATTTTCAATATTCATGACTAATAACATTAAATCACATTCATCCGAAACTTTTTGAAAAGAGGTAATAAATCTTCTGTATCCTTTATTTTTAGGGACATATTATTTGTTATCAAGGAAAAAAAGTCCTTTTTCAGAATAGAGTTGGCTGTAAAAGGTCGTCGAAACTGGTTTGAATTGGTCCAGCGCGCTGAGCTTTTAATTTAATTTGATTGATTACATATTCCGGAGAAAGATAAAATGATAGGCAAATTCTGATTTTATCGACGAAATTAGAAAATGCTGTTTGTGTTTTGGCAGTTACTCTTCTTAATAGCTCGAGCAATAAAAAACGCTATCAAAAACCAAAATCGATCACGGTATTATTACCACACCAGAGGAAAGTATAGGAGAAGATAGAGCTAATCTATTGCAATATTGTAATGTTTTCATTTAATTCCAAAAAAGAACCAAAACTTAATCCATTGTATTTCAATATGTTTTTATTTAATTCTAATTCGGAAATAGTTGAAATTTCATTTAGAAAAGAAAAGGTAAAGCGGTCTTCGTCCTTCTCATCACAGCTTCAGAAAAACATAAAAACAAGGGTATAACAAGCGGTTCGTCAAGCGTATGCATAATTGCAGTTATTGCCTCTCACGCCCTTGTTTTTAGTGTTCCTTAGCCAGTCGTTCAGAATTCTCTTTGTGGCTGTTCACTAGTAAGCTTCGCCTGTTCTTCGGGCGTCCTCAGTCGCAGCTTCTCCAT
>JBIKYP010000092.1:0-8657 GCA_044355195.1 Crocinitomicaceae bacterium
GATCAGCAAGGTCGTCCTCATATTCTTTCAAATTATCATAGGGCTTTTGAATAAACCTTCCACTTGGTGTAAAATAACGCGCGATTGTCAATCTGATCTGAGACCCGTCAGACAGATCGATGGGTCTCTGCACCAAGCCTTTTCCAAATGTTCGACGACCTACAATCATTCCTCTGTCCCAGTCTTGAACAGCACCGGAAACAATCTCACTTGCTGAGGCTGAGTATTCATCTGTCAATAAAATAAGTGTCCCATCTTCCCACAAACCTTTTCTTCCGGCTATTAAATTGCTTCTTGGTTGAGCTCTTCCTTCTGAGTATACGATTAGTTTGTCATCACTCAAGAATTCATCCGCTACCCTTTGAGCCATCTCCAACAGACCGCCTCCATTTCCTTGAATGTCAAATATGAAATGTTTCATTCCTTTCGACTTCAAAAAATTAATACCCTTTTGAACTTCTTCGGATGTGCTTCGGGAAAAACTGTTCAATTTTAGATACCCGATCTCAGGTGTTACCATATAATAGGAATCAACGGAGTTAATAGCAATATGATCACGCGTGATGATAAAGTTTAGTGGTTTTTTTACCGTCTTTCGAAGTATTTCTACCTTAACTCTTGTTCCGAGTTCTCCCATGAGTTTTTCGCGTACCTGATTGTTTTTCAATCCGATGCCAGCTACATTTTCATTTTCAATTCGAATAATTTTATCACCGGGAAGGATGCCTAACTTCTCTGAAGGTCCACCCGGAATGGTAGCAACAACCAGCAAAGTGTCTTTCAAAATTTGAAATCGAACGCCAATTCCAACAAATGATCCATTGATAGATGAATTGGCCTCGTTGACCTCCTCCTTAGAGATATAGGTGGAGTGCGGGTCTAATTTTTCCAACATAGCAACAATGGCAGCATCGGTTAAATCCTCATCGTTAGATTGATCAACGTACATTTGATTTATGTAGCTAAGTACTTCATCAAATTTTTGAGTTGTGGCTATTTTCTGAGAATCAAACTGACCGTATATTGTAGTAAAAAAAGTTAGAAAAAAGAAAAGAAAGGTGTATTTGATCATGCAAATTATTTAAGACTTTAAAGATAGTTAAATTAGATCCAAATGTTTCATTCACAAACAGTCGTATTTATAAAAAACGTTATAATTGAAAAGTTGATCGTTATATTTGTTTGATGCTATGGTTAGACGTGTTCTTATTTTTGTTCTACTCTTTAGTTCCTTAGAATCGCTTGCTCAGGTTCCAGCCTTTGATAAGTTGGAGTTGCTTTACAGTCAGGGTCACTACAAAATGGTTTATCGGCGTTCAAACAGATTGTTGGATAAACCAGAATACGATTATTCATTTTTGCCTGAATTTTATTTGGCTTTGAGTCTATTTAAGCTCGGTCAGAATAGGAAATGGTTGATCAGACATCCAGATGCACTCACAGATGCTGAACGTTTATTTAGGTCGGTTAAAACGTCGTCTGAGGGATATAAAGTACTTGAGGCTCATGTAAATGAGGTGTCATCGCTCAAGCGCGAATTACTTTCTCGGGCTGGAAATCTCAAACGCAGCGGAAAAAAGGCTGAATTTGATCGCTTGTATAGTGTTGTGAAAGGTCTCTTTGATGATATTCCGAATTTTGATTTGAGTTCACCAAAAGAAAGAGATACAGTTGATTTTGAAGAAGATGTTCTTGTAAATGCATATCAGACGGAACGTATTCAACTCGTGGATTTCGCCAAGACGCATTTGGGTGCGCCTTATTTGTGGGCAGGAAATGATACTTCCGGATTTGATTGTAGCGGTTTTACGTGTTACGTTATGCGTCAGGGTGGAAAGGAACTTCCGCGAAGAGCAGTGGATCAATATGAGAAGGCAAGAAAGGTAAAGGATAGAAATGCACAAAAAGGTGATCTCGTTTTTTTTGATAATGGCTCCGATATTTCTCATGTTGGAATGATTATCTCAGATAGAGGTAAACCTTTGGTAATGATTCACGCGAGCTCATCGAGCGGGGTTGTAATTACTGAAATTGAGCACAGTGAATATTGGTTAAAGAAATTGAAAGGATTCGGAACTTACTTATATTGATTCTTTTTCTTTTCCTTCTTTCAAACGGACAATCATTAATGTAATTAGCAATAAAACTTCAAGTGTAAATGAAATGAATAAAAGATCATAGATCCATTTGGAGGAAAGTTGAAGTAGAATGCATAGTTCAAAAAGCGTGTAAACAAGTAGCATATTGTAATAAATCAGTTTCTCTATCAATGTTGATCTCAAGTAAACCAGATGAAGAATAAACATTACCGGAAAAAGAAATACCAAACTCAGGGAGATGTTCCACAGATGAGTCAAAAGTTTAGGAAAGAAAAAGAAAGATATGAGTAGAAGGGAGTTCGTAAGTGCTGTACTGAGCGCGTACCTCGTGAATCTATGTCCAAAATGAGTGTTTAAAAATGAAATTGTCAAATAGGATGAAAATGAAAGAGTTCCCAATATTCCGATAAAGGCATAAGGGTGAATTTTTCCTGCTAGAAAAAATTCAAAGCCACAAAAAACAACCAATACCGCGGAAGCGACTAGAAAGCAAGTGTTTATAAGTTTTAATGAGGTTGTCATGCGCTCTGATAGGTTCTTCGACTTTTTTCCGTCATACAGACGAGTTGCCACAATGCACGGGAACCAACATTAGCATCCCAGTCATCGCCTTCCCCAGGAGCTACTTCATTTAGGTCAAATCCGATAATTTTCCTTCCGGAATGGACTAACTCAAATAACAGAAATGCAATCTCCTCTAAACGAAAACCACCTGCAACGGGTGTTCCTGTATTTGGACAAAGTTCAGGAACGAGTCCGTCTATGTCAAAGGAAACATAAACTTCCGAAGGAAGGAATGAAATTATCTCACCAACTTGCTCAACCCACGTTTTTCCCTTGAATTGATCTTCTTTTAATTCCCAGTCAAAAAAGGTTTTAATTCGATCATTATTTGAACGAATAAAATCGAATTCAGATAAGGAAATATCCCGAATTCCAACCTGAACCAATTTTTTGACGTTTGAACAGTTCTTGAGCACATTAAACATGATACTTGCATGGGATTGTTCGAAATGTTCATAAGCATCACGCAGGTCTGCATGGGCGTCAATCTGTAAGATTCCAAATGGTTTATGGAGTTCATTCAGGGCCTCAATCAACCCAAGTGGGGTAGAGTGCTCTCCGCCAAGTATGGCAACTATTTTTCCTTGTCGTAATAGTGCCGACGCACGATCTTTCAAATGAGATTTTAGGGCATTTTGTGCGTTACCGATTTCATTTACAACTTCTTGAAAGAATGTGTTTTGGGAAAGCTGACCGCCATCTTCAAGAAACTTGATGTAATCAACAGCTTTCGCGCACAGCCGGTCATTTAAATTAAGCCATTCTTTAGAAATTTGAGTCAGATAAACTTTCGTATTGTGAGCGTCGTCTAGCTTCGGATGAAAGAAGTCCAATTGCGTAGATGAAAGTAAGATAGCCTCAGGACCCCTGGATGTCCCTTTTCCGTAAGATGCGGTCGTATCCCATGGTACGGGGATGATTACAATATCTGCGTCCGTTTCGCTCAAGGGGAAGCCGAAAATATTACCATTCGCAACGCCTACGCCATTAGGATCAAAGGTCATGAGTAAGATTTAAATCGCAGCTTCAATTTTCTTTGTCAGGAGCGTCTTAACAAAATTGGGTGTAGCAAAACTTCCTTTGTGTACATCACTATTGTAATACCTTAATCCTTTACTTTTTGAGAAACGATCGATTTCAGTTTCATTGGTTACATTTTTTGGATGAATTGCGTCCTTCAGTCCATATTGGAAACTCCACATTCCTGTTGGGTATGTGGGAACAAAAAAGAGTGAAACAGGAGCGTTATTAACCCCGAAGATGTCCTGCAAGGTATGATTTAACTCAGAAAATGCTTTCTCATTGAATTTCGGCGATTCTCCCTGAGCAACCAGAATTCCGCCTCTTTTCAGTGCATTATAGCAATTGGTGTAAAATTCAACAGAAAATAATCCTTCAGCCGGACCGACAGGATCCGAACCATCAATAATGATAATATCGTAAGATTCAAATGAGGCCGATTTAATAAATGCAATTCCGTCATCTACAACAAGATTCAATTTAGGATGATCGAATGATGCAGCAATTTGAGGCAAGTGCTCTTTACAGGCTTTAATTACCTCACCGTCAATTTCCACCATTGTTACCTTTTCAATTTCTTCATGACGAAGAATTTCCCGTACTGTACCACCGTCACCTCCACCGATTACCAAAATGTTTTTCGGGTTACCGTGCGAAAAAATAGAAGGATGAGATATCATTTCATGGTAATGAAATTCATCCTTAACGGTAGTCATGACCATATCATCCAACGCAAGCATTTTTCCATACTTATATGACTCAATAATTCGGACACGTTGAAACGGAGAATGAACATCATGGAAAACTTCACCGGTGAAACGCAAAGAAAGCGCTTGATTTTCGTCCTTATCGGTAAACCAAACATTTCGAGTAAAGAATTCGGGGTTTCTCCATTCACTTGCGCGTTGACGCATCGTTGACATATCGAAATCATTACGGGTAAGTAAATTAACCGACCCTCTTTTCATTTCAATTGCAGAATAACTTTGGGATTTAAAGCAATCTTTAAGATGATCAAACGAAATCCAGGCATCCATTTCGCCACAGGTAAACAAGTCAACTGCTGCATAGCCATACTCCGGCCAAGTATGAATTGCCAAATGACTTTCTTGAATAACGACTACACCGGATACACCATAAGGAGAAAAGTGGTGAAAGGTAGAGTTAATTACTGTTGCACCGGCCTTTTGTGCGGCTGCAACCATGTCGCGTTCAATTCGAGCCACATCATTCATGATGTGTGGGTCACAATTCATAAATTCAACAAGAATATGGTTTCCTAAAGCCGTGCTCATGTGTATAAATCTATTTAATCCGCTGTAAATTTAAGAATTCCACTTTATACAGAGCACAATAGAAACTCTTAACAATTCAAATATTAAATACAATTGAGATTTTTAAAACGTGTTCATGGCCTATTAAGCCATCTTGGTTTGATGATGTATAGATAAACGGGATGATCTCTTCCCGTTTATCTGTTGAACACTGCTTTGCGACAACTCGAACTATTCTTCAGTTGCTAAGACCGGCTTGCGAAAAATAATTTTTCCAGCGAATACATCCATGACTACTTTTTTACTTCGATCTATTGTACCACTCAACAGCGCTTTAGATAATTCATTTAGAACCTGTTTTTGAATAACGCGTTTTACAGGTCGAGCGCCAAAGAAAGGATCATAGCCCGAATCCGTAATCCAATCAAAAGCTTCATCTGTTACAAAAAGATCAATTTCTTTTTCAGAAAGTTGTTGTTTTAACTTGTTTAATTGAATTTGTGCGATGTCCCTCACATTGTTTTTTGTCAACGGTAAAAACATGATGGTTTCATCAATTCGATTCAAAAATTCAGGACGTATGGTTTGTTTTAATAATTCAAGCACTTCATATTTCGTCTTTTCTGCTGTCTCTTCATATTCCGAAGAATTTGCGTTTTCGAACCGCTCCTGAATGAGTTGAGAGCCTAAATTAGACGTCATGATGATTATCGTATTCTTGAAATTTACCAATCTACCCTTGTTGTCAGTGAGTCGACCATCGTCTAACACTTGAAGCAAAACATTAAATACATCAGGATGAGCTTTTTCAATTTCATCTAGTAACACGATCGAGTAGGGTTTACGTCTCACTGCTTCAGTCAATTGCCCACCTTCATCATAGCCAACGTAGCCCGGAGGAGCACCAACCATTCTTGAAACGGTATGTTTCTCTTGAAATTCACTCATATCAATTCGTGTCATTGCATTTTCATCGTTGAATAGAAATTCTGCCAATGCCTTTGCAAGTTCCGTTTTCCCGACGCCTGTTGTGCCAAGAAAAATGAATGAACCAATTGGTTTTTTCGCATCTTGTAATCCTGCTCTTGAGCGTCTGACAGCATCAGAAAGTGCGATGATTGCCTCTTCTTGTCCAACAACTCGCTTACTGAGTTCTTCCTCTAGACGAAGCAATTTAGAAACCTCACTTTCGATCATTTTACTCACCGGAATTCCAGTCCATTTTGAAACCACCTCCGCAATCTCTTCGGTGTCCACTTCTTCTTTAATCATTTTTGAGTAGGTCTGTATTTCAGTAAGTTGAAGCTTAAGTTTCTCGAGGTTTTCTTCAGTTTCCTTAATTCTGCCGTAACGAATTTCAGCAACCCGCCCGTAATCTCCTGTGCGTTCTGCCTGATCAGCTTCCAACTTCAAGTGCTCAATTGATTCTTTTGATTTTTGAATCGCGTCTACAACATCTCTTTCGGATTGCCATTTTGCGCGGAATGCATCACGATGTTCAGTCAATTGAGCCAATTCACGTTCGATTAATTCCAGTTTTTTGGTGTCATTTTCTCTCTTGATTGCCTCCTTTTCTATTTCAAATTGCATTATTTTTCGCTCGATTTCATCAAGTTCTTCGGGTTTTGAATTTATCTCCATCCGAAGTTTTGAAGCGGCTTCGTCTATAAGATCGATGGCTTTGTCGGGTAAGTGTCGTTCTGTAATATAACGTTGTGAGAGTTCAACTGCCGAAATAATTGCAGCATCCTTGATGAGTACCTTGTGGTGATTTTCATATTTTTCTTTGAGCCCACGAAGTATCGAGATCGCATCTTCAGTCGTAGGCTCATTGACGATTACGGTTTGAAACCGGCGCACAAGAGCCTTGTCTTTTTCGAAGTACTTTTGATATTCGTTAAGAGTAGTAGCCCCTACGGCTCTCAACTCTCCCCGCGCGAGCGCCGGTTTGAGTATATTGGCGGCATCCATAGCGCCTTCACCGCCACCGGCGCCCACCAAAGTGTGGATCTCATCTATGAAAAGTACGATTTCACCTTCGGCATTAATGACTTCTTTTACAACAGATTTGAGACGTTCTTCGAATTCACCTTTGTACTTAGCACCGGCGATAAGCGATCCGATATCGAGTGAATAAACTACCTTGCTTTTTAAGTTCTCAGGAACATCACCGTCAACAATCCTGTGTGCCAGACCTTCGGCGATGGCAGTTTTACCTACTCCCGGATCTCCAATGAGTATTGGATTGTTTTTCGTTCTCCTGGTTAAAATTTGTAAAACACGTCGAATTTCATCATCTCTTCCAATGACCGGGTCAAGTTTTCCAGTTTTCGCAAGTTCATTTAAGTTTTTAGCATACTTTTCAAGGGCTTGGTAAGTGTTTTCCTGACTGCTTGATGTAACTCTTTCTCCTTTGCGTAGGTCCATAATTACTGTTTTTAAATTCAATTTGGTGATTTTATTATCCTTGAGTAGTGAACCTATATTATCCGGAGAATCCAACAAGGCGTATAGCAGAAGTTCAACAGAAACGTATTCATCACCGAAATTCTTTAGCTCATTTTCAGCGTTTAGAAGAATCTTGTTGGTGTTGTTGGATAGATACAACTGTCCACCATTTACTATAGGGTAGGATTGAAGAATACGATCAAGTGCCTTTTCTAAAATTTGTTGATCAGCATTCAATTTGGTCAACAAATAAGGCGTGATATCCTTATCTTTAAGAAATAGGGCTTTGAGCAAATGTCCGGCTTCTACAGCTTGATTGGATGAGCTTTGTGCAAGATCGTGAGCCTGTTGCAATACCTCTTGGGATTTGAACGTAAATTTTTGAATATCCATGATTCAGATTTTAATTGATTAAATTTTTAATCAAATGATAAGCCATTTCGAATTTCAACTCTAAAAATGAATATTTGGCAGACGAGTTATTTGTTTGCTGTCAAATTGTCTGACAACTTCCTTAATTTGGCTCATTCAAATGAAAATTTGATCATGAAATTGCGTTTGAAACCCCAATTTCAGTTTTGTATGAAATTAATTTACATCAAAAGAAATTAAATTATATTAACACTTGAAATATAAATGTTTATGTGTTTATTTTTCAATTATTTATTTAAGGCATGGACATCACTTTAGATACTACGATATTAGAGCATAAAAGACATATTGGTAGAGGGATTTGTTGTTTATTTACAGTGGAAGAGAAACAGATCTCGGGTAAAAGAATTGTTTATTGTAAAAGGTTCTTTAAGGTTAAGATGAATAGCATAAATGGATTACTTTTAAATTAAATCTTTACTTAAATTAATTAAGTATTAAACTATGAATATCAAATATTAAAATCAGTATTTTACTTTAGTCTCCGCTGATTGACTTATCCTTATGAGTTACACTGGTAATGTGAGGTATTTAGATTATGGTTTTTTGTTAGAAGTGGACTTGACAGGGACTGTTTAATTCTTATGAGAGGAAGATAATATGTCTTCCGAATCAATCATTCTTCTATGACAATTCATAAGCGTAATTTAATTTGAGTTAATATCGACTAATTTACCTTATTCATTTAATGGTGTACATATCCTCCAATTTATCATGATAAGTCTTTTCAGAATCATCACTTGAATTTAGTAGTTTTGTGACTTTAATAAGTTAAATTCCAATGGCTCAGAAATACACAACACGTGAAGAAGATTATTCA
>JBIKYP010000027.1:0-25828 GCA_044355195.1 Crocinitomicaceae bacterium
GGATCCCGAACTTCGCAACATGTTACGCTTTCTTGATATTGAAAATAAATGGGATCAGAAATGCAAGGTCCTTTCAATGGGACAACAGCAACGCGTAGCAATTGTGCGGGCACTTTGTCAACCTTTCGATCTCCTAATCATGGATGAACCCTTTTCGCACCTCGATCGCTTGAACACTTCAAAATGTCTCGAATTGATTGATCAACGATGCAACGAGCTTGAAGCAGGAGTTATGATGACCACACTGGGAGAGGATTACGGTTTCCAATGTTCTAAAACCCTCTATCTCTAAGTTATGCTTAACAAACTTCTATTCCATAAACAGAATAAAAAGCAGCTAATCATAGCAGTTACAGGTGCTTTCCTGGGCATGACGTTCTTAATAACATCCGTGCATTACATTATAAAAGTCAATGAGTTTGGCAAGGGGAATGACATGCTAGGACCTAATACCATAATTGTACAGAAAAAAGTGACGAATTCAAGTTCACTCCATCTTACGAAAACAGATTTCTCGACACGTGAAATTCAAAAAATCCGGAACGAACCTTCCATAGAGGATGCCCAGGCCGTCATCAGTAATAATTTTGACGTATCCTTTGAAACTGCGGATCCGATGGTACCGCGATTCAGGACAGATGTCTTTATTCAAACTGTTGACCCCAAGTTCCTCGATGTGAAATCTGTAAAATGGTGTTGGAAAAAAGGTGATGAAATCGTTCCAATCATTATGCCCCGTGAGTTTCTGGTTATGCTGAACACCTTCATGTCGGCCAGCGGTATTCCACAAATATCTGACGACTTGGCTATGGACATAAAGTTCAAATTTAAGCTCAAAGATGAATCGAACGGTGAATATGTTGATGCACGCATTATTGGTTTCACGAATGAAGTTTCCTCAATTCTGGTTCCTCAAAGCTTTATGGACTATGGAAATAGAAAATATACTTCAAGACGCGAAAATAAGATTACTCAACTCATGATCTCCGGAAAAGAAAGTGAATTCGGAAAGGTTGAAGAACTTCTTCGAAAGCGCGGACTCGAATCAAAAAATGCACAAATGCTGATTGGCAGACTTAAAAGTGTGGTAGCAACACTTTTCATCGTGGTACTTGGGATTTCCGCGATAGCCGTATTTGTTTCCGGATTAGTCTTAATTCAGTACATGCAATTATTGATGTCCCGGAATGGTTATGAGATAAGAACCCTTCTGCGAATCGGTTACCATCCCCAAAAAATTATACACAAGTTCTTTACCTATTTTATACGTGTGTTTATAGGTATAAGTGTCGTCTCATCAATTGCCTTCCTCGCATTGAAATGGGGTATAGATGATCTTTTTATAACCGGTGGACTTTACATCAGTACCCAAATCACACTAACTGCATTCAGTGTAATTGGAATTATCTTCAGCGCTTTTGGAACATCTGCTTACTTCACTGCAAAAAAAGGTGTTTTCAACGAATTCTAAAAGGTTAATGAAGTGTTAAATAAACTACTCTTTTTAAATTTGAAACGTCTTTAAAATAACTTTAATTTCAAAAATCTGTAAAACTATGAAATCAGTCTTTCTTACTTGTTGTCTGCTTTTGACAAGTGTTTCTTTCGGACAAAAATTGCGTTTTAAAATCAATAACCAGAAAGACACCACCGTTTTCCTAATTAAGTATTTCGGAAAAGGATTGTACTACGCAGACACAGCGAAACTCAAAGGTGGCTTTGTTGAATTTGACGGTTCAAAACAAGCTGCCGGTATTTTAGGCGTCCTACTCCCTGAACAAAAGTATTTTGAATTTATTTTCAACAAGGAGGAAGTGAACATAGAAACCAGTTATCCTGATTTCATGGAAAACATGAAAATCAAAAAATCTGACGAGAACAAAGTTTTCGTTGACTATATCAAATTTATCAGTCCAAAAAAAACAGAAGCGGGAAAATTAGTAGAACAAAAAGCGAAACTAAAACCCGAAGAACCTCAGTACAAAGAGCTCACAGATAAAATTAATGCCCTCAATAAAGAAGTTATCGATTATCAGAATAACCTAATTAAAAATAACCCAGACAAACTTGTATCCAGAATCGTGATTATGTCAATGGACATCAATGTACCGGAAGCACCAAAAGACGAAAAAGGAAACATCATTGATTCTAATTTTAAATTCAATTATTTCCGTACACATTTCTGGGATTATGTAGATCTTACGGATGACCGATTGGTTAATACTCCCATATTTCATTCTAAACTGGAATTTTATTTCGGGAAAAGCATGATGATACAGCATTGGGACACCATTCTTCATTATGCGTACAAATTTTGTGATGCCCTCGATCCAAAATCAAAAACCTTTGAATATTGCGTTTCGTGGATTACCTCCTCCTATGGTAAAAGTAATATTATGGGAATGGACAAGATATATATCATGATGGCAGACAAATATTATTGCAGCAAAAATGCAGAGGGCAAATCACCAGCCTTTTGGATGAAGGAAGATAAATTAACTGAATTGTGTGAAAAAATACCGGTTCAAAAGAATCTTGTGATGGGTGTACGACCGCCCAACCTTATTCTCCGTGATACTACGGATAGTAAATGGCTGGATTTCTATAGTTTAAACTCTGAATATACGATTCTATATTTCTGGGATCCTGAATGTGGTCATTGCAAGAAAACCACTCCGAGGCTGGATTCGCTCTACAAAGCGAAATTAAAAGCAAGAAATGTAGAAGTATTTGCGGTTGGAAAGGCTGTTGGAGAAGACTTCGGAAAATGGAAGAAGTTCATCAAAGACAACAACTTAAGTTTTATTAATGTCGCTGTAACGGAACCACTTTACAAAGCTGCTATGGAAGATGCACGTCAATTTGTGCCCAAATACACGTCCTTGGCATCCTTGAATTATCAGACAACTTATGATATTTTCTCCACTCCTCGGGTATTTGTTTTAGACAAAGACAAAAACATAATCGCTAAGAGCATATCCATTTCTCAATTAGAAGAAATGCTGGATAGATTGCAAGACAAAGAAGATCTGCCTAAGCTATTTCCTCCAGATCCGGAGGAGGATGAACAAATGCACTGATTTTTTGTGTATATAAAATTCCAATTCAACCATCTCCTTATTACGGATTATGGATGAAATATATTGTTCATCGTGATTGTATGTCATTTGTAAGTTGTGACGCTTTGCATGTTTTAAAGAAGTAGCCTTAAAGGATTTCCATTATATCTTTTACCTAATTTTGCCACTTTCATTTACCCTATGATCATGAAGACACTTTTAATTACTTCGATTTATTTGCTCAGTTTTTCATTGTTCAGCCAAACTTATTGGCAACAAGAAGTCAACTACACGATTAACGTTAAACTCAACGATACTGACCATACCCTAAGTGCCTTTGAGTCTTTTGAATACATCAATCATTCTCCTGATCAATTGGACAAATTATATATTCACCTCTGGCCAAATGCCTATAAAAATGGGCATACAGCTCTAGCAAAACAAGAATATAAAGAAGGTAAAACAATATTGAAATTTGGGGACGACTCCGAAAAAGGTTGGATTGATTCTTTGGATTTTAAAATCAACGGCTCTTCTGTCAAATACGAATACGACCCCAAGAACATCGACATCTGCATTCTACACCTTGAATCTCCCCTGCGATCGGGAGAACGTTTAACAGTTACTACACCATTCAAAGTGAAAATACCTTCCGGTGAAATTTCACGTCTCGGACATATCGGACAAGCCTATCAAATTACACAATGGTATCCGAAACCTGCGGTTTATGACAAGAACGGTTGGAATCCAATGCCCTACCTCAATCAGGGAGAGTTCTATTCTGAGTTCGGTTCATTTGATGTAACCATCATGCTTCCAAAAAATTATATAGTAGGTGCTACGGGGGACCTTCAGACACAAAGTGAAGTTGATTTTCTAAACACAAAAGCAGTAGAAACAAAAGAACGCCTGTCGGGCTTAGTAAGCGAGGCAAACAAACAGGCAAAAGAAACGCCATTCCCATCGTCTGAAAGTGAAATGAAAACCATTCGTTACATACAGCATAACGTGCACGATTTCGCCTGGTTTGCCGACAAACGCTATGCTGTATTAAAAGGAGAAGTGGCACTCCCTCAAAGCAATCGAAAAGTTACAACATGGGCCATTTTTGTGCCGAGCAACGCCAAAATATGGCAGCATGCCATTCAATACATCAATGATGGTACTTTTTATTATTCTAAATGGAATGGTGATTATCCCTACAACCAGGTTACGGCAGTCGACGGAACCATTTCTGCCGGCGGAGGAATGGAATACCCCAATGTTACTGTAATTGGCAATGCATCTAACGAAGATGACCTAGAGGTAGTGATCGTACATGAAGTCGGACATAACTGGTTTTATGGCATCCTAGGATCTAACGAACGAGTACGCGGATGGATGGATGAAGGAATGAATACGCTAAACGAAATACGTTATATTCAAACCAAATACCCTGACAATAAGCGCATGTCTGATATGATCCTCGGAGGTCGTTTCCATTTTAATGATCTAAATCATCATGATATGGCCGATATTTTTTACAGACTCAGCGCTGCATTAGGTGAAGATCAACCTATTGAAACTCATTCCGCTGAATTTTCCTCTTCAAACTATGGAACAATTATGTACCAGAAAACGGGATTAGTCTTCTATTACCTTAAGGATTATTTGGGCGAGGAATTATTCGACCAATGTATGCACGCCTACTTTGAAGAATGGAAATTTAAACATCCTCAACCCGAGGATATGCGTAAAACACTCGAAAGGATCTCCGGAAAAAATCTAGACTGGCTATTTGACGACCTTATTCAGACAACAAAGCACATAGATTATAAAATTAAAAAAGTTCGTTTAGATGATGTAGGTACCGAGGTAAAGGTTAAAAACGTTGGACAAGTCGATGGTCCTATAGAAATAAACTTCATTCGGGGGGAGAAGATCATTCAGACTCAATGGGTGGAGCCGGGTGATAAAAGGATGTCCGTCCATTTTGCAGCAGACCTCGGAAAACCATCTGAAATACAAATCGATGCTTCAAAAGATATTCCGGAAATAAACCGTTCTAATAATAACTGGCATGTCTCGGGTGCATTCAAAAAGGCGGAACCCTTGAAACTGGAATTCCTCATTGGAGACATGGAAAGTAAACGGACAAACGTATTCTGGACTCCACTTATTGGCGCAAACTACTGTGATCGCTTTATGTTTGGTGTTGGACTACACAACATGGGAATTCCGTTTCAAAAATTTCAATATCTCCTGGCACCAATGTATTCCACAGGTAGAAATATGTTATCCGGCATAGGTGAATTCTCTTATACCATGCTACCTAAATCAGGAATTAGCTTGAGTCGAATAGGTCTGTCCTTTAAATCATTCAAATATCAAAATACCGAGACAATGCGGAAGGCGGAAGGCACCTATTCAGCTATCTCCCCCTACTGGTTTACGAAACTTAGAAACCGAAAAAATTCTCCTTTTACACAATCTGTTCTTGTTCAGGGTATTCTTCGTTATAATTACAATAATGGATTCACTAAGGATTACTGGGGTGGTTTTGCAAAATACGACGCATCTTACGCACTGCCGGATCATAAAATAAATTTATCCGCGCGTATGGACTGCTTAAGAGCCTGGGATGCAGATGTGATGAGAGTATCAGTTGAAGGGACATATCGTTTCAGATACATGAAAAAAGAAGTTAGCAGATGGATTGAACTTCGGGGATTTGCCGGAAATTATATACGGATGAGTCCGATGACTTCAAGTTCATATCGCTATGGGATGTCGTTAAACGGGACAGATGGTGCCCAAGATTTATTTTTCGAAGATTACTTCTTCGGTCGTGGTCAAATGAATGGAATTTGGTCACAACAACGTTCGGATAATATGGGGGGATTCAAAAACTCCTCCTTTTTCGGAACAACCACCGATTGGATGGCAACAACCAACCTTTATGCACAATTACCTATTAAAAAACTAGGGTTTCTAGGTTTTTATGCTGACGCCGGGGCTTTTTCAAATGGAGTAAGCGTTAATTCAGCCTTCGATGCAGGATTAGGCATCAGACTCTCGAATGTTTTTGGTGTGTACTTCCCTGTTTGGATGAGTAAAGAACTTGCAGATTCATTCGGAAATTCCTCGTACGGGGAAAAGATTAAATTTATTCTCCGAATAAACTTGGTAAACAAAGGATTAACTCTGAACTCCATATTACAATAGCAAACGAATAGTTTTATTCGAACTCAGATAATTCCAGCCAACGATTCGTTTTTTGTTCCAGGTCGTCTATCACTTCAGATAATCTGAGTCCTGTCCTGACAATCTCATCATTTGAAATACCTGCGTCCGAAAGTTTATCCGTCAATTCCCTTTTTTCTTTCTCCAAACGTTCAATTTCCTCTTCCAATTCGCCATATTGGATTTTTTCTTTAAATGTCAACTTACGTTTTTCAACGGTTTTGGAATCAACGAACCCAGACACCACCTTGGCGGTCTGACTCAACACATTTCGTTCAGATTTATCCGAGTCCTTATTTTTGCGATACGTGGTATAATTGCCCACAATATCTCTAATTTCTCCCTCTCCTTCAAAAACGAAGAGATGATCTACCATTTTATCCATGAAGTAACGGTCGTGAGATACCACAATTAAACAACCCTCAAAAGAACGAAGGTAATCCTCAAGCACCGACATCACAAAAATATCTAGGTCATTCGTTGGCTCATCAAGAATCAAAAAATTTGGATTCGCCATTAGTACTGTCATTAACTTCAGTCGACGTTTCTCTCCCCCGCTTAGCTTGTACACATAATTGTAGTGCATAGAGCGATCAAATAGAAACTTCTCTAAAAACTGTGCGGCAGACATTTGACGTCCTTTTTCAAGAGGTATGAACTCAGCTATATCCCTAATCACATCAATTACTCTTTTGTCGTCATCTACCTGAATTAAGTCCTGACTATAATATCCAAAAACGACAGTCTCTCCTGTAACTACTTTCCCTGAATCAACCGATTCAAGACCCTGTATCATGTTGAGGAAGGTTGATTTGCCCGCACCATTACTTCCAACTATACCCAGTCTTTCTTTACGCTGAAAAGTATATGAGAAGTGATTCAGGATTCTTTTTTCACCAAAAGATTTATCAACCTTGTGCAATTCAAGGATCTTCGATCCTAATCGTTCCATTTTAACTGGAATATCCAATTCGTCTTCACCTAATTGGGTTGAAGCCAATTTCTTTATGTCCTGAAAGGCATCGATTCGCGCCTTTTGCTTTGTACCGCGTGCCTTAGGTTGACGACGAATCCATTCCAATTCCTTTTTAAACGTGTTGCGAGCTTTATCAACGGATGACTGCAATTGCTCCTGTCTTTCCGCCTTCTTTTCTAAGTAATATGAAAAATTTCCCTTGTATTGAAATAACGTGCGATCTTCCAACTCAAAGATTCGGTCACAAACCACTTCAAGGAAATACCTATCGTGAGTAACCATCAAGATTGTAGCACGCGACTTGGATAAAAAATCCTCAAGCCATTCAATCATATCGAGATCCAGGTGGTTGGTTGGCTCATCCAAAATAAGAAAATCGGCTTCAGCAATCAGAACTTTAGCTAATGCAACTCGTTTTTTCTGACCACCTGACAAGGTTCGGATTAATCTGTCTGTATCGTCTATTTTTAGAACGGACAGTATCTGATTTACTCTAACCTCTACATCCCAGGCGTGCAATTCCGTCAACTCTTGAAAGCAGCCTTCTATCAAGGCCTCATTATTCGTTCGCAAAGCTTCGTTATATCGTTTTATGGCATTTAGTTCCGGTAAATCATGAGAAAAAACCTCTTCCAAAATTGTATGATCCTCCCTGAGATTCTCACTTTGCTCCATAAAAGCAATTCGAATATCATTTCTGTAAACAATTCTTCCGGAATCAATATCCTCTAAACCCATTAAACAACGCAACAATGTCGTTTTTCCATTGCCATTTTTAGCAACAATAGCAACCTTTTGCCCCAAATCGATACCGAAGGAAAGATCGGAAAAAATTAATCTATCCCCAAAAGATTTGGCTAGATTCTCAACAGACAAATAATTCATAATCAACGAATTCTATCGATAGAATCGACTAATTCCTTATCCTTCTTTATTGCCTGAACAGCGAGAAAAGAAAATGGAATTCCGGCAAGGAAAAGAAACAGTCCAATATGTGGACTCATTATTGGTTGCGCTATGACCAGCTCCCCACCTATTAACACAAATGTGAGCAATGCAAACGCCATAATGACATAGAACAAAAAACCATATTGCGCCCATTTTAATTGAGATTTTAATTTCTTATACTTAATTAGTGTTATCGCGTGCATCAAAATCAAGGTCATGTCTAACAGAGAAAAGGGAAAGACAAGAATTGGTTTCAAGCCATTGTCCTTCTCTAAAGTTGAAAACAAACCATATACATCAAATAAGATAGATGTTTGAGCATTAGAAAATGTAACTATTGCCGGACCGGTCAGAAGTATAGCAAGGGGCACCAGAACTATAATTAAATAAAACGATTGAATACGCTGAATCATGATGATAAGGATTTTATGTAACAAAGTTAGTTAAACCTAAACAAAGCCAAATTTTTAATCAGATATCTCCCATCAAAGAATGGATGGAACAATATTTTTGAATTTGCGTTAACTTTACAAAAACGAAACGATGAAGTTGAGAATTTTATTTTTAGGAGCACTTATAACTTGTAGTTGCGAAAAAAAAGCAGTTACAATCAATCCTGATTGGGCGAAAGATTGGGTTTACGCCTATGACCATGAACAAACCTTAAGTATTCAGAAAAATGGATGGGCAGTTTACGACACTAAAAAAGGAAAGCATAGGGGTTACGCAAGAATTCAGGATAAAACGCTGAAAATTGGTCTAACAGGCAGATTTTTGATTATGAAAACCCCTCAATACTTCGGTATACCACTTAATCGATGGGAAATCGAAATTGACAATATGCAGTTCGTTCGCTACGATTAATACTAATTACATATCGCCATTTCAGTTTCATTCAGAATTTTGCGCACTTCGCCCAGGGTTGGAGCCTCCGCATAGGTTCTGAGTACTGGTTCTGTGCCCGATGGACGTATCATCATCCATCGCTGACTGTCAAAAAAGTATTTGAACCCATCGATGGTCTGCAATTCTGAAACCTCATAAGAACCAAATTTCTTATAGTTATCTGCCTTGCAGTTGGCTATTATTCGTTGCTTGAGATCTTCTGTAATGTGCAAATCATTTCTTTCGAATTTAAATTCTCCAACAATTTCATAAACCTCTTCAATAAGCGCATCCAACGACTTTCCGGATATAGCCATAAACTCCCATATAATCATTCCCATCCAAATCCCGTCGCGTTCAGGAATATGTCCTTTGACCGCAATTCCCCCTGACTCCTCTCCTCCAATCAACACATCTTCTTCCACCATAATCGAGGCAATCTCCTTGAAGCCGATTTTCGTTATTTGAACATCCAATCCATAATGAGCACACATTTTTTCTACTTTGGGAGTAACGGAGAATGCAATCACCACCTTACCTGTCATTTTTTTGTACTTGCACAGGTAATGAATAAGTAAAAGAATGATGTGGTGAGAATCAATAAATTCACCTTTGCCATTGTACAATCCGATACGGTCTGCATCTCCATCCGTAGCTAATGCACAATCTACATTTCCATTTTCTTTAATAAATTGTTCAAGCTCTATTAAATTTTTAGCTATTGGTTCAGGTGCCTGTCCAAGAAAAGACGGATTATAATCACAATGCAAAAACTCTGTTTCCGGTAAAACGCGTTTCAATACATTTTGCCCCGCACCATACATAGCATCATAAACCAGTCGCAACCCAGATTTCTTGATTGCCGCAATGTCAAAATGCTGCTCTAAATGATTTACATAACGGGTTTCAAGATCAATCACCTCACATTGACCCGCTGCCACAGCACCATGAATAGAAACGGCACTATAGTTTATAGGGCATACATCCGGGATCAGATCCTCTACTTCCTGCACATGCCAGGGAGCAAGCGGGCCACCAAAATGGGCTTTCAATTTAAATCCATTGTAGGACGGTGGGTTGTGACTCGCTGTAAGAATTACACCTATTTGACAGGTAAATTGTTTGGCAGCCAGCGATATCATCGGGGTAGAAACAAATCCCCGCGACATTCGAACATGAATACCTTGAGAAAGAAAAACTTTTACCGCCGTTTCCATGAAAAGTTCACCTGCAAATCGACAATCGTGACCGACAACCACGGAGGGATTTTCATAGTTGTTTTTTAACCATACGCCTGTTGCATAAGCCACACGAGACACATTCCCTACAGTGAAATCCTCCGCGATGATTGCTCTCCAACCATCCGTGCCAAATTTGATTGTTGTTGCCAAATTAATTGATTTTAATGCCCAAATATAACCAAAAAGGATCTGTCATCGCCCACATTTGAGCAGTTTTGATTCTGATGATTTCTTAATTCTTATCGGTCGACATTTCTAAATTCAATAATCGTCTTTTCAATAATCTGAACACATTCCATAAGCTGGTCTTCAGTGATTACCAAGGGAGGAGCAAAACGTATAATATTACCGTGCGTAGGCTTTGCTAACAAACCATTCTCCTTAAATTGAACACACAAATTCCATGCGGTTTTACTCTCGGGAGAATCATTCACAATAATTGCATTAAGCAATCCTTTCCCGCGAACATTTAAAATGAGCTGAGTTTGTTTAGTAATACGTTGCATTTCACTTCTAAACAATTTACCCAAACGTCTGGAATTCAACATTAATTTTTCATTTTCCACAACTTCAAGGGCCGCAATAGCGACTTTTGAAGCCACAGGATTTCCTCCGAAAGTAGACCCGTGCTGACCGGGTTGGATCACCAACATGATATCATCATCTGCTAAAACCGCTGAGACCGGATACACACCACCAGACAATGCTTTCCCTAAAATCAAGATGTCGGGTTTGATGTAGGTGGACTGCCGTTCACATTTAAATTCACAAGAACAATTACCACATACCGCTAGTAAACTACCTGTTCGTGCGATCCCTGTCTGTACTTCATCAGCAATGAAAAGCACATTGTATTTTTTACACAAGTCCGAAGCACCGGAAAGATACCCATCCGCAGGTACAAACACCCCTGCCTCACCCTGGATGGGCTCCACAAGAAATCCCGCGACATTTTCTGTTTGAAGTGCTCTTTCCAGAGCACCGAGATCATTGTAAGGAATCCGAATGAATCCGGGAGTGTAGGGACCAAAATTTCTTTTTGCATCGCTATCACCGGAAAAAGAAACGATAGTTGTCGTTCGACCATGAAAATTACCCTCGCAAACGATAATCCTTGCTTCGTTCTCACGAATACCTTTTCGCTCATAAGCCCATTTGCGACAAAGCTTGATAGCTGTTTCAACTGCTTCTGCACCGGTATTCATTGGAAGCACTTTATCAAACCCAAAGTATTCCGTTATGTATTTTTCATAAACCCCGAGACTATCATTGTAAAAAGCACGTGAAGTAAGCGTAAGAGTTTGAGCCTGATCAATCAAAGCGTCGATAATTTTAGGGTGACAATGGCCTTGATTTACAGCTGAATACGCTGAAAGAAAATCAAAATATTTATTTCCTTCTACATCCCATACAAGTACCCCTTCTCCTCTTGAAAGGACAACAGGAAGCGGATGATAATTGTGTGCCCCGTATTGATCCTCAAGCTGCATCAACTCAGCTGACGTACATTTCTCCATAGTTGGATTCATAATTAAGCTATTGAAAATGACTATCACTCATTACGGAGAGCAACCATCCTTTCCTCATTTGATAAAGGAGAGAAATCATCCTTTTGAAGCACAAAGATAAGCCAACAGGGTGAAATTGTAAAACCTAGTCTATCTCATATTTCAATCGGATAGTAATATTCGCTGTTTTCCTTTTTGAAGACGTATTAAAATTACCACCCCAACTGTACTCCTCTGAGGAATTTTCTCCCATGATTTGAAATACTCCCATCTCAGCATTCTTAAGCACTCCCAGTTTTCCGCCTGCGTTTACTGCAATTTTTAAAGCTCTTTCTCTTGCATCCCTTGAGGCTGATTCGATCATTTTAAGCTTTAACTGAGTAAGTTTCGTATAGTAGAAATTCGGTGGCGTTGAGTTAAACTCCACACCAAGATCAATAAGATCCGTAACACGTCTTGAAATTTCTTCGACCGTATTCACCTTTTTAGACGTAACCTTGAGATTTTGAGTAAGGACGAAACCATTGAACGTAGTATTAATCAATACACCGCGATCGTCATAATCATACGAATAATCACGTTGGATATTTACTCCCTCAAAAACGATCTCATCATCGGATAGCCCTTGCGACTTTAAGTAATGAAGTATGGCCTTCTGATCCTTATTAAGCAGGGTGTTTGCAGTTTTGAGGTCTCGATCTTTACTTGAAAAACTACCGCTCCACACAATCAGGTCGCTTATAAAATTTTCCTCGCCTAACCCTGTCACTGAAATAGCATTCAAAGACCTGGATCTACTTTGATAAGCTCCGGCTAAAAGATATCCGGAGATAATAACGGCCAATGAGATAATTAGTGCGTTCAAATGTTGTTTCATATACGTCCAAAATAATTAAAAAAGAGAAATCTGATCTTGATTTTCATCATTCATTTTGGACAAATCCCACTCCATCGTTGGACCTGCTTCTTCCTCAGATGATATAAAACCTTCGTTCACGTCATCTGCATCAGGCAATTCTGCCGTTGACGCTACCACTTCTTCAGGCCAAGGTTCATCTCCTTCGATTAAATGTGTAAGTACAATCTCCTTGACTTTCAATTTCGTCAATTGATTTCCTTGTGCCTTCATCCCCTTAACATCAATGAAATCTACCAAATTCACTTCATTATCAGGAAGATTTTTGGTTTCCTTCAAGAGCTTGTTGTATACGATACGTACTTTGGGCTTAAATGCCGTCGAAACCACATCAAGGTAGGAGCCCTCTGATTCAGAGATGAATAGTACTTTTTTATCGGATGTGACTTCACATAAGAAACGTTTAACAAAATGAAGATCCTTTTCAGCGTCAAAATAAACTGCAGAAATTGGTCTGTCCGGGTGCCATTTTTCAATATGAATCATATCCTCATCAAAATGATTGGAAAGATCGAAATTGGTCAAACGATATTCACCTGTTTTATACAGTGTAAGTATACGATCTTCACCTTTAAAGGCCCCTAGAAATTTGCCCCGACCATCATCATTTAACCTTCCCACAACTGTATCGAACCAAATTTTACGGGCAGCAAGTGTCGAACCACCAACTTCCTTCTGCGTGATCTTCTGAATAATCTCCTTGGTCAAACGGTTACCCGCTGAATTACGCCCTTTGATCAAAAGATCTCCCAAATCGACATCAAAACGCAAACGCTTCAAATGCGGTCTCGGACGTAAGAGAACATTAACAACCTCTCTTTCTCCATTTGGATGGACAGAGAAATAAAGCATTTTTGAACCCTTCGTTCCTTTGGTCAGGTCGTATTCTGTATCTCTTGTTATTGAATTTACATAGAAACGCTTCATCATCGCCGGACCTCCTACTCCATCCTGATAAATCAAGTGATAAATCGTTCGATTATCCCCTTTCTTCCATACATCTGCATGCACAATTCCTTTTCCTACAAATTTCTTATCCGCGACTTTAGTGATCATCATTTTACCGGAGGCAAAAAAGATAATAATATCATCAATCGCTGAGCAATCATTGACAGGCTCGGACTTCTTCAATCCGTAACCGATAAAACCTTCTTCGTAATCCACGTAAAGTTTACGATTGGCAATAATCACTTTTGTCGCACTAATTGTATCAAAAACCTTAATTTCTGTTTTTCGCTCACGACCAACACCAAAACGTTTCTTAATATCTTTGAAATACTCAATGGCATATTCTATAAGATTGGCAAGTTGTTCTTTAACCACCGCCATTTCTTCCTCCAGTTTCAACAAGGCTTCATCTGATTTGTCGGCATCAAAACGAGTAATACGTATCATCGGGATTTGTGTCAACTTTTGCAAATCTTCATCCACAATTTCCCGAATCAACTGCATTTTAAATTTATCGAAACGCTTGTAGAGGTAGGTGTAAAGCGACTCTCTATCGTGATACAGTTTGAAGTCGATGTACATCTCTTCGTTAATGAAGATCTTTTCCAAGGTAGAAAAATGCCATTGTCGCTCCAATTCATCAAGCTTAATTTCCAGTTCAAGCTGAAGAAGTCTAACCGTATTGTCTGTATTGCGTTTCAGTATCTCACTGACTCCAATAAACTTCGGAGTATCCTTATCAATGATGGATGAGTTTGGCGAAATAGAAACTTCACAATCCGTAAACGCATACAAGGCATCAAGCGTTTTATCCGGAGATACTCCGGGAAAGAGATGAATAATTACTTCCGCTTCAGCAGCCGTATTATCCTCTATCTTCTTGATTTTGATCTTCCCTTTATCATTCGCTTTGATGATTGATTCAATGAGCGACCCTGTAGTTGTACCGAAAGGTATCTCATTAATAACCAAAGTTTTATTATCTACCTTTTTGATTTTAGCACGGACACGAACCTTACCCCCACGAATACCATCATTGTAGTTGGAGAAATCAGCCATTCCTCCGTTCGGAAAATCTGGAAAGATTTCTACTCTTTTACCTCGCAATTGATTGATCGACTGATCAATCAATTCATTAAAATTATGTGGGAGGAACTTACAAGCCATGCCAACTGCAATTCCTTCACCACCCTGCGCTAAGAGTAAAGGAAACTTAACAGGAAGTTGATCAGGTTCTTTGTTACGTCCATCATAACTACTTAACCAATTGGTTGTTTTTGGGTTAAAAACAACATGCAAAGCAAACTTTGAAAGACGGGCCTCAATATACCTTGCTGCTGCGGCACCATCACCGGTGAGTGTATTACCCCAATTACCCTGACAATCAATAAGTAAATCCTTTTGACCCAACTGAACCAGCGCATCACCGATAGACGCGTCTCCGTGGGGGTGATACTTCATTGTGTTACCAATGATATTAGCCACTTTGTTGTATCGACCATCATCCAGTTCCTTCATGGAATGCAGTATCCTTCGTTGGACAGGCTTTAGGCCGTCGAAGAGCGACGGAACGGCACGTTCCAGAATGACGTAACTTGCGTAATCCAGAAACCAGTTTTCATACAACCCTCCGAGCGGAATAATCTTATCATCCAAAGATTTATTTTCAAAGGGATTTGTTTCATCCATTCCCTGCTGTCCATCAAGTTCATTCTCTGCCATAACTACGATGCTTTTTCAAGGTTTTCCCCCGATTCAGGAGTTAGATTATCTTCACTCAATTCCGTAGCCAAATCCTTTTCTATTCTTAGGTTGTCTATGATGAAATCCTGACGCTCCTGCGTATTTTTACCCATAAAATAAGAAAGAATAGAATCTATTGACGCCTCTTTTGACAGAATTACCGGTTCTAAACGGATATCGTCACCAATAAAATATTTAAACTCATCAGGTGATATCTCTCCTAAACCCTTAAATCGAGTGATTTCGGGATTTTTCCCTAATTCCGCAATAGCCTTTCTTCGCTCGTCTTCAGAATAGCAATATATGGTTTTCTTCTTATTTCTCACGCGAAATAAGGGTGTTTGAAGCACGTAAACATGGTTTCGTTTTACCAAATCGGGAAAAAACTGAAGGAAAAAGGTCAGCAACAACATTCTTATGTGCATGCCATCCACATCAGCATCAGTTGCTATAACTATGTTATTATATCGAAGGTTGTCCATCTCTTCTTCGATATCCAAAGCCGCTTGAATCAAATTGAACTCTTCATTCTCATAAACCACTTTTTTGGTTAAGCCATAACAATTCAACGGCTTACCTCGTAAAGAGAATACGGCCTGCGTATTGACATCTCTTGACTTTGTGATCGATCCACTGGCAGAATCACCTTCCGTAATAAAAAGAGTAGTCTCTTCTCTGCGCTCGTCTTTTAAGTCCGTAAGATGAATACGACAATCACGAAGTTTCTTGTTGTGAAGACTCGACTTTTTTGCGCGATCCCTTGCCAGTTTGCGTATTCCGGACAACTCTTTGCGTTCACGCTCGGATTGCTTAATTTTTCGTTCAATCAATTCTGCAACATCTGTATTTCTGTGAAGATAATTATCCAGCTTTTCCTTTAGGAAATCGTTTACAAATGCGCGCATTGACTTGCCACCGGGTTCAATTTCCTGAGAACCCAACTTCGTTTTCGTTTGAGATTCAAACACAGGCTCGATGACTTTTACTGCTATCGCCGCCACTATGGATTGACGAATATCTGAGGGTTCGTAGTTCTTATTGTAAAAATCACGGATCACTTTTGCAACTGACTCACGAAACGCACTTTGATGTGTACCACCTTGGGTGGTATGCTGACCATTCACGAAAGAGTAATAATCTTCTCCATAGGTTTTGCCATGTGTGAAAGCTACCTCAATATCCTCACCTTCCAAATGAATAATCGGATAAAGCGGATCTCCATCCATATTATTTTCCAACAAATCTTTCAACCCGTCTTTTGACTGGTATTTCTCGCCGTTGAAATAAATAGAAAGTCCCCGATTGAGATAGCAGTAATTCCACATCATTTTATCGAGGTAAGTGGTCTTAAAGGCAAATTTCTTAAAGATGGTTTCGTCCGGAATAAACTCTACATAGGTTCCATTCTGTTCATCACATTTTGACACCGGTAAATCCTCCACCAATTCACCACGAACAAAGGATGCCTGCTTCTTCTCACCATCTCGTACAGAATACACCATAAAATGGGATGATAGCGCATTTACCGCCTTTGTACCCACTCCGTTTAATCCTACAGATTTTTTAAATGCTTTTGAGTCGTATTTTCCACCTGTATTAATCTGTGATACACAATCAATCACCTTCCCCAGCGGTATGCCACGACCATAATCGCGTACTGTCACCTTTCCTTCTTTAACCCGGATATCGACACGTTTCCCGTTCCCCATAACGAACTCGTCGATACAGTTATCCACTACCTCCTTCACGAGGATGTAAATCCCATCATCAGAAGCTGCGCCGTCACCCAATTTACCGATATACATCCCGGGTCTTAATCGGATGTGCTCCTTCCAGTCGAGTGAACGAATATTATCTTCGGTATATTGATTTTCAGACATTTTCAAATGGATTGAAACCTAATAAACAAAAATAAGGAATGAAAAGCACCAAATCACCCTTTCAAATCCTGACTTTTGAACTAAATTCGGTTGAAAAACCTACGGAATACGGATCTTCATTCCATCTTCAACAACAATTGAATTTGGGAAAATAGATTTAGCCTCTACAAGATGTGTTTCAACTTCGTCATATCGCGCACTTAAATGACCCAGCAGCAAGGTATCAACACCGATCATCTGCGCGATCTTTGCTGCTTGCGCTGCTGTAGAGTGAAAGGTTGACTTGGCGCGATCCCTATCGGCTTCCGTAAAAGTTGCCTCATGATAAAGTACATTGCTATTTTTCAGAACATCTGCAAGTTCAAGCATGAACGCTGTATCCGAACAATAAGCGTAGGAATAGGATGGTTTAGGATCAAAAGTATAATCTTCGGCTTTGCGCAACTCACCGGAATCAAGGAACACATCCTTTCCGGATTTCAATTTTGCAAAATGTTCAATTCCTAATCCACTTCCTTTAATGGCATCACTATTCAATCTACGTTCCTTGGTTTGCTCCCTAATCAAAAAACCCGTGGTAGGAATCCTATGTTTCAGTGGGAATGAACTAATTTCGATCATCCTGTCACTATATATGACTTTTAACGATTCCGTTGATGTTACAATAAATTTTAATTTAAACTCCGGCTTAGTACCTGCAGCTTCCAATTGCAATCGGACGAGCTGTTCTAACTCGGGAGGACCGTAAATGGTAATCCCTTTATCCCTTCCCATAAGGTGCATTGTACTCAGAAGCCCAACCAGACCAAAGTAATGGTCACCATGCAAGTGAGAAATAAAAATATGTGTAATTCGTTGAAAACGTATTCCAAAACGACGCAACTGAATCTGCGTACCCTCGCCACAATCGACTAAAATATGTCGGTCATTGCAAACGATATATTGGGATGTCGGATTTCTTCGGGATGTCGGAATAGCGGCTCCGCTGCCTAAAATAGTGATCTCAAAACTCACTTTCGAATATTCTCCAGAGCCGTGTTCTGATCTTCAGTAATAACGAGAACTTTATCCAACTGAGCGATTTGTATAAGTTTCAAAACGTTTTCCTGAAGTCCACACAAAACAAATTGCCCATTCGTATCCTTGCATAATCTATTCGCCATCAAAATAGCACTCAAGCCAGAGGAATCACAATATTTCGTATGTTTCATGTCGATCACCAACTTATTTACTCCCTGCTTATTCAAAAGAGTAATTTCAGCTTTCAAATCAGAAGCATTTGAAGCATCTAATTTATCTACTTTCGTTTTTACAACAGCCTCGTTCTTGTTATGCTCTGTTTCGAAGTTCATTGTTTGCGTTTGTCCAAATGTAATAATTATTTTTTCTAACGTTCGATTTTCGAAGCCAGTAGATAAATGACTGCCATTCGAACTGCTACTCCATTTTCAACTTGCTGCAAAATAATGGATTGTTTAGAATCAGCAACATCACTCGTTATTTCCACACCTCGGTTAATTGGTCCGGGGTGCATCACCACTATTTCCTTACTTAAAGAATCTAATATTTCCTTGTTCAAACCAAACTGCATGGAATATTCACGCAGAGACGGGAAATAATTAATCTCTTGTCGTTCCAATTGAACACGAAGCATGTTTGCCACATCACACCATTCAAGAGCTGCTCGTAAATTATGTTCGACCTTTACCCCTAATTCATAGATATGCTTCGGGATAAGTGTGGCAGGTCCGCAAACCATCACTTCAGCTCCTAATTTCTGGAGACAAAAAATATTTGAAAGCGCAACGCGACTATGTAAAATATCCCCAACAATCAACACTTTTTTTCCCTCAACTGAACCCAATCGTTCGCGGATAGAAAAAGCATCAAGTAGTGCTTGTGTAGGATGCTCATGCGTTCCATCACCGGCATTGACCACTGTTGCACGTATGCGTTCAGATAGAAATTTCGCTGCCCCGGGATTCGGATGTCTAATTACAACCATGTCCACTTTCATGGAAAGGATATTATTGACCGTATCAATGAGCGTTTCGCCCTTTTTAACCGAACTTCCCGATGCAGAAAAATTGATCACATCTGCGGATAGCCTTTTTTCAGCGAGTTCAAAGGACAACTTCGTTCGGGTCGAATTTTCAAAAAAAAGATTAGCGATTGTTATATCTCGGAGGGAAGGAACCTTTTTTATCGGACGATTAATCACTTCCTTGAAGCTATCTGCCGTTGTAAAGATAAGTTCAATATCCTGTCTTGTCAGATCCTTGATTCCCGTCAGATGTTCTACGCTCAACTTATCCATTAGCCTCAGGTGTAAATAAAACAACTTTATCCTCTCCCTCAATCTCTTTCCATTCTACAGAAACCCGTTCTGAAGACAACGTATCAACCGATTTCCCGACATAATCAGCCTGAATGGGAAGGTCACGATTGAACCTTCGATCAATAAGCGCAAGCAACTCTACTTTTTGAGGCCGACCATAGGCAAGCAACGCATCCAATCCTGAACGAATCGTTCGTCCCGTAAAAAGCACATCATCGATGAGAACAACCTGTTTTCCTTCGATCACAAAATCGATGTTGGTAGTACTTGGAATGATCGAACGCTCTCTACGCCTGAAATCGTCACGATAAAAAGTAATATCCAGATTGCCACAAACGACAGCCTTTCCGAGTATAGATTCAAGTTGCAATTTCAACCGCGTAAGCACATTAATTCCTCTTGGCTGAAGTCCAATTAGAACTGTATTGGAAAAATCGTGGTGACGTTCAATTAATTGGTAGCAAAGTCGGTTAAGTGTGAGTTCAAAATGCCTACTGTTGAGGATGACCTGCTTTTCCATTAGGACAAATATAAACTGAATCGTTGACCACCGGGAAGTGTTGGGGAAATATTTTTTCCGATGTTTTTCACATTGTTAATCAACCTCCCTTTCTTTTCACACCATACCCCTCTTTAGTGAGCAGATCTATAATTTTATCACGAAAATCACCCTGAATCAGTATATCGCCATCTTTAACTGTACCACCAACACCACATTTGTTCTTGAGTGATTTTCCCAGTTCCTTCAAATCATCATCCGTACCAACAAACCCTTCTATTAATGTCACTTCTTTACCTGCACGCTGTTTTTTATCAATAGAAACGTATAGTTTTTGTTGTGTATTTGGCAGCGTTTCCATTTGTTCATCGGATGCATACTCGAAATGAAAATTCGGATTGGTCGAATAAACCATATTTAGTCGTTCCTTTTTTTTTGCCATCAGTTCTTTTCAATTATTGCTGCACGAATATCATCCGAGAGAATTCCATCAGGCTGCTTGCGCAATGCAGCGCGGATTCCTCTAGGCGACCTAAGCTCAAAAATAAACAATTTCTTTCCCGCTTTTTGAATTGATCTCACCTGATCCACTGAAATAAGCGTATTGCGAACGATGAAACCATCGGCCAAAGTAGCATCTGAGAACGAATTGGATTGCGAGTCTAACTGAAATACAACCTTAAAACCGGCGTCTTTTAGGGGAAGCAACCAGTTTTTGTTATTCGTAACGATCCATATTTTCTCCTTGAGAATGGAAAGTTGAGACAACCTACTGATCATCTTGTCAATCGAAACAAACGTTCCCGAACAAAAGTTCAGATGCCGAAGATCCAAAAAAAGCTCTTTGCCAAAAAGTTGAACATCAGAAATACTCAATAAACGACAAAGTTTTTCTTTATGAATCGTTTTATAAGTGATGTTAGATAAATACGAAGATGTCCTTTCGGGAATACAACCACTACCATTCGTTTCAGTATCCAATGTTTCATCGTGATACAGCCATAGCTCTCCATCAGAGGACAACTGTACATCTACCTCAACCCCATCGCATCCAATCATGGAGCAGGCTGTTTCAACAGATTCAAAACTGTTGTCATGATAAAACGAATTCTGAATATCCAGTCCCATTCCTGCATGTGAAAGAAGCAGAACAGATTGGAATCCCTCCTTTTTCGTACAAGCCGCTAACAGCAACACCAGAAGAATTTCGCTAACGAATAAGCCTTGCCAAACCGACCGAACCATAATATCCTAAGGTACCTATATTTTTATATCCATTCGATGAAACAGATGCATAACGCTCAATCATCCAACCACCCATAACTTCATTGACAAACTTCCATTTTTTTCCCACCGAAAAGCGATAACCAAAATAGCATTCCGTCCAGAAATGCACAGAATTTTGCTGACTGGATAAGTTCAAAAAACTTTGACTTACCATTAGCATTGGTTGCAATTCCATTGGTTGTTTTTTAAAAAGAAAGCCAAAGCCAACACTTGCACGGGGAAACACCCTTTGCTGAAAAAAAGTACGGTTGACTCCTGTTTCAAGAGCCGTTAAAAAAATCAAGTGATTTTTGCGACAGCTGAGTTCAACACCGGAGAAAAAATCAAGTCGGTTAATCCCAGTTTTAAACGAAAGCATAAGCTCTGAATCTGGAGGATTAGATTGAGCACGATTTATCCTTAACGGGGAAAAAAATAGAATAAAAAATACGAAACGCATTGGGCGTAAAAATAGCCAAATTGATCAGAGTTTGGGACATTTCTTGCAGTGGACACCTTTCTTTTTAAACTTCTTACAACACGATTTCTTTTTAGCGAGATCGCAGGATTGGCAAGCGTAACAAGACACTATCAAAGATTGATTATTCGAAGAAAAAGATAGCTTCATTTATTTAGACTAAATCCAAACAAAGGTAAAACAGAATTTCAGATCTCCAAGCATATTTTTTCTACGTCAAAACAAATTGGGCTTCTCTGAAGGTATTGGCATGCGCCTCTACTATTTCGCGAACCTGAGGGCTGTAACCGCCTCCCATACTGCAAACAACTGGCACACCGAGTTGCCTTACCGTATCAAAAACAATGTGATCACGCTCTCTGCAACCCTTCAACGTTAAACACAATTTTCCGAGCTTATCGGAATTGATGACATCAACACCACATTGATAAAAGACGAAATCCGGATTAAAACGATATAATATTTGGTCGAGTGAGGCACGAAGAAGGTGAAGATAGGTAGCATCGTTCGTACCATCATCCAATTCCACATCCAGATCAGAGTTCTCCTTTTTGAGGGGATAGTTGTTTTTACCGTGCATACTAAAAGTAAATACGCGAGAATCATCAGAAAAAAATGAAGCGGTTCCGTTTCCTTGATGGACATCCAAATCAACAATCAGTATTCGATTTACCAGCTGCTCTTCAAGTAGCCAAGCTGAGGCGATTGCCTGATCATTCAGTAGGCAAAAGCCTTCTCCTCTATCCGCATAGGCATGGTGCGTACCTCCGGCTATATTCATTGCCAAACCTTCATCTAAAGCGAATTCAGCGCATTTTCTCGTCCCCTCCATAATATAAGACTCCCGCTGGATTAGTGCTTCGTTATGCGGAAAACCGGAAATCCTTTGTTCTTTTTGAGTTATTTGCAAAGAAAAGAGACGACTGACATAAGAAGCGTCATGAACACGCAACAAATGACTTTGATCGATTCCTTCAGGAGCGAAGAGTTGTTCAGGAATGATCGTTCCTTCGTGAATCAATTGTCTTGGCAATAAATCATATTTTTCCATTGGGAAGCGATGTCCTTCCGGTAGTTGATACACGAACTCTTTTCGAAAAGCAACTTTCATGTAGAGTAAAACATTTTGGTTAAATCCTGTTTAATAAAATGAGAACTGAAAAGGCAAATTTTTTATCCCTGGTTTTACAACTATTACAACCTATCTTTCACGGGTAAAAATACGGTCTATTCATTTTCAAATACTTAAAGGGAACTCTTATTAATTGCTTAAACATGCAACTTTAAGCGCCAGTAGCTCTTCTTTTACACATCTTTAGGCGGTTATTTATATCGGCAATCTCGATAGCAATTGATGCTACCGCAGGACATATAAGGGCATTACGGAGTGTAATATCAAGTATTTGAGCCATATTTTTTCGATCAGTATGTGGGTATTCAGAACAAGCCAATGGGCGGTAGGCATAAATATGGCAACTATGATCTGACAAATCCAAAAATGGACATGGAGAACTTTTCAGCACATAATCATGATCTTCATCTACTCGGAGATACTTATTAATAAATTTCTTTTCTTTGATTTTTAGGTGTTTGGATATTCTCTTGATATCAACATCTCTGAAGATTGGCGATGTGGTTTTGCAACAATTCGCGCACGACAAGCAGTTATTTTTCGAAAAAAAAGCAAGGTGTCTCTGATGAAATAAGACATCCAACTCCTTACCCTTTCTCGTTTTCAATCGCGACCATTGCTTTCTGATGTTCTCGTACTCAGATTTTGCTTTGTTTATGAGTTGTTGATGGGATGTTTCCAAAATTCGTATTCCTTTTATGTGTCTGCTTATCTTTATATATTTACCACGAAAGTACGGAAAGGATGGAAAAATTCGACCTCGTTGTATTAGGTGGCGGTCCTTCAGGATACGCCGCTGCCATGCGAGCCATTGACTTCGGCAAACGGGTATGTTTGATCGAGCGCAACAAAGTTGGTGGTGCGGGTGTATATAACGGGGCGCTTTCCTCAAAAACACTTTGGGAAATCTCCAATAAAGTTTCCTCGATCAACGAAACAATTGTCTCCACCGGTCGCTCAGCATATGAAATCCCCTGGTCGGATGTAAAAAAGATTCTTGCCGAGGCTATTTTTGAACGAAAATTTCAATATTCCTGCCACATAAAACTGTTACAAACAGAATCTATGAACCAATTACTTCAATATGAACGTGGTCATGGAAAGCTGATCTCTAAAAACAAGATTGAAATTGATCATGAAGGCGAAAAAAAAACCATTTGGGGGGATTACATCATTATAGCAACCGGAAGTCGACCGCGCAAGGATGCAAACATTTTAGTAGACGAAAAAACTATTCTTACCTCTGATGGGATTGATCACATCAACGATTACCCGAAAAGTCTCGTAATCGTCGGAGCCGGAGTCATAGGTTGCGAATACGCGACCATCTTTTCTAATTTCGGAAAGACGAAAGTTTATATTATTGATCGACAAGCACGCATTCTGCCTTTCGAAGACAAGGATATTTCGAAGCTGGTAGCCGAAAATCTGACAAGAAAAGGGGTTACGATCCACTCGAACGCACAATTGGAGCGACTGGAAAATATTGACGGAGAAGTCGAATATGAACTATCCTACCCCGATGGTAAAAGAGAAATAATCCGCGTTGAAAAGGCACTTCTGTCTATCGGGCGAACACCCAATGTGGAAGGAATAGGGATTGAAAATGCCGGAGTAAAAATGTCGAAGCGAGGAATACATATCGGAGATGAGGACACGCTTACCAATATTCCAAACATATACGTGGCCGGAGATGTTTCAGGCAGAATTGCGCTAGTAAACATGGGAGAAATTGAAGCGCGACATGCAGTAGAAAGGATCTTTGGAGGAAAAAAAGAACGTTTGTCGTATGACACGATATGCACCATCATGTTTTTGAATCCTGAAGTGGCCGCTGTAGGATTAAATGAGCAGCAATGCATAGAGAAAAACATTCCGGTCAAGATCGTTAAACTCGATTTTTCGTTGATTGCACGCGCCATTGCCATGCGTAAGACGCAGGGCTTTTTTAAAATTATTGTGACAAATGACGAAGAAATGCGTATTCTCGGGATGCGGGCTGTTGGTGAACATGCATCTACAGCGATAGAGGCCGTGGGGTTATTGATTAAGTTGAATATGCCTATTGAAGTTTTGTCCGAATTAATTCATCCGCATCCTTCCATCGTGGAAGGAATTCAGGAATGTGTTCGTATGTTGCTAAACCGATCTATCTTTAAATCTTCTGTGTTCAAGGATAAGCTGGCTTGTTATTCACTGGTGAATGGTATTAAAACCCCACTGGAGAGACTTTAATAAAAAAGAATCTGGACATGACTCTTTGAGACTCAGTTTTAAATAGATTACTTAAATACTGATTTTATCTGATCTATTAATTCTCGAAAATAAAAAAACGCTAACAATGGCGAAATCACAAAAGTCAGTTTATTAAATTTCCAGGCTGTTTTAAAATCAAAATGGATCAAGTGCTGCGTAGCTCTGGTCATTCCACATCCAATGCATTCTTTGTTCAAAATTAATTTTGACGGACATATAGACTTACCGACATCAAAATAATCAGCAGGCATGATAATAAAAAAAACAGGTAGAACCATCAGCACCATCAAGTACACGATTCTACCCGTTTTCGTCTTATTTATCAAATGAAATTACTTAAGCACAACCAAAAAGGCATGTATCACCCCGGGTAAACCGCACAATAGCGTTAGAATAAGATTAATTGTACATCTATCTGTCCATTTGCCTTCAAATAGGTAAACAGCTAAAGGTGGAATAAAGAAGCACAAAACCAAGATAACGGCTCTATCCACATCATCCTCCAAGGTGTTTTTAAGCCGATTGTAGGTATT
>JBIKYP010000108.1:0-6645 GCA_044355195.1 Crocinitomicaceae bacterium
GAAATTCTTTGAACTCTCATATTGTATTGGCGCTTCACCTAGCTGTTGGAGATGGGAAAATAACACCTCTAAGGTTATTGGTAATAAAACGTTTTGTTCACCGCATGATGGCACATCCCGCGGAGCGGGTAATTCGATCCTCATGTTCGGCTGAATATCAGGCCAACAAAGATTCAGCAGGAATGCCAAATTCTTTGTGAAGTTTTTTGATCATTGTCAAGGTTAATTGACGCTGTCTGTTAAGAATTTCCGACACCCTTCCACGTGTTCCAAAAAACTTCGTCATATCAATTTTCTTCATGCCCATTTGATCCATTCTGAATTTAATAGCATCTACCGGATCTGGCGCTTCTATTTTATAATGCTGTTGCTCATATAATTCCACTAGTGCGATTAGCAACTCTATTTCATCAAATTCTTTTGCATCCGGAGTAATATCAAAGCACTCATCGATATGGCTTAAAGCATCGTGATATTCTTCTTCAGTTTTAATCAATTTCGCCTCCATATTGCACTTTTAAATGGTTGTAACATCAATAGAATCATATTCTTTATGTGTACCAACAAAACGAATAAAAATCCATTCTGTAACGTAATTCACCTTTACGACTAACCGATATTTATTTCCACAGATATTAAATACTACTCGATTATTACCCTCAATACTTGCGCTTTTGTACTGTTTCTTAACATCGTTGGGAGTCTTCCAAGTTGCCATTTTTGCCTCCTGATACCATGATTTTAAAGGCCCCTCTGAATCTACCCTTCCGGGTTTTTCCCAATGTTCTCTTATCGTTTTAAGCGCAACCACGTTTTTCATCGATCAAACAAATATATATGATTTTCTGTCATGTTCCCAAAAAAGGAACATTTAATTTCGTTTTAAACTTCCATTTCTACTTGAATATACAACATATTAATCGTTTTGTGATTATTATTTAATCGTGCTCTACAGCATAATATCCTCGAATTTGAAGATTCAGGATTATGGGAGTGTTATACAGCTCATCAATTCTTTAGTTCAGCGCAGGATGCCATATCCTGCGAAGCGGCCGAAACGAATAATGATTACCAAATAATCATATTATTGCCGATATAATAGTCAAATATCGATATTCAAGGGATAATTTTCGCTAACTTAAAAGGTAAAATTATTGAAATGGTATTAATTACGAGTAATGAATTACAATCAAGAATCTTTACCCTTTGAGGGTTACAAGTAATGCTCGATAGGGATTTGGCAGAATTATACAAAGTAGAAGTAAAAAGACTAAATGAGCAGGTAAAACGAAATCAAGATCGTTTTCCAAATAATTTTAGATTTCAACTCAGTGATGATGAAAAAAATGAACTGGTCGCAATTTGCGACCAGTTTGAAAAAGAAAACATCTATTTTAATATGACATTATAAATTTGTACTTTTGATTATCATGATATTATAAAGTTATAATTTGCTTTATCAGACACCAAACAATTAAAAATGTACCACAGGAAACAAGTCTTAGTAGACTCTCAGAACGAAAGTCTGTTTTTATGGGGAGCCAGACAAACCGGAAAAAGTACTCTTTTGAAAGAATTGTTTCCGGATGCATTATGGTTTGATCTTTTACTTTCAGATGTTTATGAAAGATTATTACGCAACCCTTCCTTACTTCGTGAGACCATTATCGCCGGCCAATACAAAGTCATAATCATTGACGAAATACAACGCATCCCTGAATTATTAAACGAAGTGCATTGGATCATTACCCATTTACCTGTAAGAGTTGTCATGAGTGGATCTAGTCCGAGAAAAATCATCCGTTCGAATACCAATCTTCTTGGAGGAAGAGCATTGAGGTATGAACTTTACCCGTTCATCAGTCAGGAAATTCCCGACTTTGATTTACTTAAGGCAGTAAATCATGGCTTACTTCCAAGGCATTACCTGTCTGCATCACCTAAAAAATTGATTTCGGCTTACGTTGGGAATTACCTTCGCGACGAAATTGCCGGAGAAGCAAAAATCAGGAACGTTGCCAATTTTTCACGCTTCCTTGAATCGGCGGCATTCAGCAACGGAGAAATGGTGAATTATGCCAATATCGCCTCTGATTGTGGTGTTAGTGCTGTTACTGTGAAGGAATATTTTCAAATATTGGAAGACACCTTAATTGGACGTTTTCTGCCTTCCTATCAAAAGAAACCGAAAAGAAGAGTTATTACCGCTCCTAAATTCTATTTCTTTGATATTGGAATTGTAAATCATCTCTTGAAGAGAGGAAAAATAGAATTTGGAAGTGAATTATTTGGAAATGCTTTCGAACACTTTATTTACAATGAATTGTTCGCGCACAGCAATTACTCAGGAAAAGACTACCCTATTTACTATTGGCGAACCGCATCACAGATAGAAATTGATTTTGTCCTAGGAAATAATGATGTAGCCATTGAAGTAAAGGCAACAAACAACGTACATTCGAAGCATCTCAAAGGCTTGAAATCCTTTTCTGATGAATATGCTGTAAAACAACTTATTTTAGTCTGCAACGAACCCTTACCCAGAATTTCGGATGGAGTGCGCATTCTGCCCTGGAAAATATTTCTGGAAGAACTATGGGCGGGGAAAATAATGTGACTTATCAAGTTAAGCCGCAAAATTGAAAATCCAGCGAAGCGGGGAATTACTCCCCCTGGAGAGGGGGACTGAGGCGACGCACTGAGTGTACCGCAGTGGGGAGGAAAATCCTGCGAAGCAGGATATGAATTCGAAAATTTGAGGATTTGAAGATTCAGGATTTACTTCGTACCTACTGCGTGGTCACTTCGTGTCTTCTTCGAGGTGGTGATTCGCGCTCTACGCTCCGTGCCGTGAGCTCTGTGGAACAGCCGCTCCGCAGGATGGCACATCCTGCGGTACAATTACAATTCGCACTTAAACCCCAGTCAAAACCGGCAAAGCGGTGATTTCAGCAAATATATTCCCTCAAACCCAAAACGTGGCACCTCGCATATTCAGTTCAGCGCAGGATAACACATGCCGCGAAGCGGGGGAATAAATTGTTCTCTCGCATTTTTCAACTGATAATTTTCACTAACTTAAGGTAAACTATGAAGAATGAAATCATATTATACCGACCAAATGAGGCAGCTGAACACATAGAAGTTCGCCTTGAAAATGAGACTGTGTGGTTGAATCAGGAACAAATATCTCATCTTTTTCAACGTGATCAATCGGTAATTTCGAGGCACATAAGTAATGTTTTTAGGGAGGAAGAACTTGATGAAAAAAGCAATATGCAAAAAGTGCATATTCCTAATTCCGATAAACTTGTTGCTTTTTATAACCTCGATGTAATTATCTCTGTTGGTTATAGAGTTAAATCCAAACAGGGCACGCAATTCCGAATCTGGGCGACAACTATTTTGGCGAATACTTACTCAAAGGCTATGCAATCAACCAACGTGTGGATCGCATAGAAAATAATCTTGAGAATCTTTCAAAAGAGGTTGGAGCGAAACGGGTTAGGACGGGCCGATTATTATTAAAAAAAGTATTTTTTGCAAGTTTTAATAATTTTACTACTTTTAATATATGATCCCATATACATCACGACAAGAGTATTTGAACAAATTATTTGCCTACAAAGACCAAGATCTCATCAAAGTAGTAAGTGGTTTAAGGCGAAGTGGAAAAAGCACTTTGTTTGAATTATATCGACTTGCACTCTTAGACATGGGAATATTGTCGAATCAAATTGTCCTTTTAAACTTTGAAGACTTCGAATTACGAAAATACCTTGATAAACTAGATGACTTGTATCTGCACATCACAGGGCAACTGGATTTATCAAAGTCGTGTTATGTGTTTCTTGATGAAATTCAGCATGTTCATGAATTTGAGAGATTAGTAGACGGTTTGCATGTCAAACAAAATATTGACGTCTACATTACAGGATCAAATGCATTTCTACTATCCGGTGAATTGGCAACCCTGTTAAGTGGCAGATACATTGAAGTTTCCATTTTACCCTTTTCATTTCGTGAGTACTTAACTGCAAGAAAGATCGATTACTCCAATAATTATTTGAATTACGACGCACTTTTTTTTGAATATATCAATGAAACTTCTCTACCGAAGGGTGTATCTCTGCGAGAGGGTGGTTATGACAAAATTCATGAGTATCTCGAAGCCATATATACCACTATTATCGAAAAAGATATTACGCAACGTCACCGAATACATGACAAAAGAGCATTTCGAAACATTGTAAAATTTGTAGCCTCACACATAGGCAGCCCTCTTTCTCCGGGAAATATCGCCGCACAACTGAAAAAGGATGGGCAAACTACGCACAATACAACCGTAGAAAAATACCTGGACTATCTAACAGCAAGTTTTGTATTTTACTGTGTACATCGTTTTGACCTAAAAGGTAGAAAACAATTGGCTACTCTGGAGAAGTATTATTTGGTAGATCCCGGTTTACTTAACATCTTGGTTGGCAAGGACCGTACAGCCGACAAAGGACATATTTTGGAGAATGTGGTGTATTTAGAACTTTTGCGAAGGGGAAATAAAATCTGGACCGGCACCAGCAGAAACAGTGAAGTGGATTTCGTGTGTAAGACGCCTGATGGAGAGATCGAATATTATCAAGTAGCCTGGCAATTGACATCAGAAAAAATGGAGGAACGCGAGTTTGGGGCTTTGGAAAAGATCAAAGACAACTATCCAAAGTACCTGCTGACAACTGATAGTTTTACACAAACACGCGGAGGAATAAAACACCTCAATGTGTTTAATTGGTTGCTTGGGATTGCCTAAGCCTATAATCTTTACCATACAAAATATATCTTCGGTGCTACCTCGTGGTGCTATCCTTCGAAATCTTAGGAAGATTGTTCATGAATAAAGCAATAAAACGTTTTATTCACCGCAGGACGGCACATCCCGCGGAGCGAGAATTTTTTAAATTCGTTATTCAACCTTCCGAAAAACAGCTACTGACCATTCATTGATACTGGTAGCATCTACCATTCTGATTTTTTGTCCTGCGTTTACATCTGTTGTTAGAGCGTGTAATCCCTGAACATTGCACACTATTTGATAAGTTTGAATCTTTGCGTACCGAAGTTGTTTGTTTTTGAACATTCCAATCCCAGCAAGCGGTGCACGTTGTTCTTTCAATCTTCGTTTCAAGTTGATCGTCAACAGATGCAAACAAATCCAGACCGGTAAGTTTTTCCAAGCTGTCAATTGTAATGGTATAGTCATACAAGCTTCCCTGTAATTTCCGATTTTCCATTACAAATCCGATTGCTTTGGAATCTTTTCCATGAAAATAGAGTACTGCCTTAAAGTAATAGTTCGGCACTGCTACCTGATCAGGACCAATGAATTGCAAGTTTCCTGAAAGTATAGGCCCGGTCACAACGTAAATTGTGTCTAGTTCCATTGCCCAGCTGCGCACTTGCTCTTCAAGTCGTTTCCAGATTCCTCGATTAAATGCCGGCACTTGTGGACTCATATTGCTGTAATAAAAAGACTCAGCCATTGTTTGCGCTGACCATCCCATATCTGCTGCCGGCGCTAAATGACCTCGATCGTATCCCGAATTGCGATAGTCCCTGTCCGAGGCACTGCCAGAGGGTATAGTAGGGTCAGCTATGAAATTATTTGTGCGTTCGTATTGTTTTATCGTTTCGGCAGCTGTTAACTGGTAAGCCACCCAACGGGCCTGTTCATTTTTTTCATCATACTGAAGGGTATATCCTTCATGCTTTGTGAGTAATGAAGCTGCACACGCGGGTAATTCATAAGCAATATTAATGTCGGCTGCAATGAAAGTTTCGTGCAAGGTATCTGAAATCTCAACGGATGGGTGTAAAATTTTCTCTTTTGAATTTGCTGTTACAGGAGCTATTTTTGAAGAGGAAGTTTCAGCCTTTTTGGGCGCATATGTTTTTACGATCAGGAGTAAAATTACACTCGCAACAATGGTGACGATAAGAATTCTTAAAAAACGGTTTTTCATATGTAACTAATTTGTCTTTTAAAGGTCATATGGAATACGCCATGTTATTTTCATTTGTGCTTGCGCGAAGTATTTGCATGGCTATTTCATACTTCTATTTTTACACCCTCACCTTTGCACCTTCTGAACAGTTTTGGCAAATGTCAATTTTGTTGCGGCCCGTGAGGACAGGTTTTTGAAAAGAATCCTACTTTCCTAAAACAAAATTCAGGTAATTTTCATTATGAATAACCTCAAACGTTGTTGAAGGGTAATTGTTTTTCCACGCTGCAGGTATTTTGACTTTATTTATCTTCCATTTAAACTCAAATGCTGACAAATCTATTCCTGATTCTTCAATCAAGTCAATCTCTTGTTGATCGTAAGTCCGCCAGAAATAGGTATTGACTCGTCTTTTGAGGTATGCGTTTACTTTCATTCGCTCAGCCATTAAATAATTTTCCCACAATTGACCTTGATCGTTCCGTAAATTAAGCGGATTATAGTTTCTGATTAATGCATTTCGAATACCGTTGTCGTAGAAATACCATCTATTTGATTTACTGATTTCCTTTCTTAAATTCCGACTGAATCCTTTTACCGGATAAATGATAAATACTTTCGATAGAAGATCCAAGTAGGATTCAAT
>JBIKYP010000028.1:0-25743 GCA_044355195.1 Crocinitomicaceae bacterium
TGGAAAAAATTATTACCAATTATATCAGGATGCCTATACTCCTTGGGAATGGCATGCCGAGATCATGAAGGTCGCGAAAGATGAAGGGTTGATCTGCTTCTCTTCTCCCTTTGATCCAACTTCGGTAGATTCTCTGGAAGATTTAAAGGTCCCGGCATACAAGATCGCCTCTTTTGAGATCACGGATATTCCTTTGATTGAGTATGTTGCCTCCAAAGGAAAGCCTGTGATTTTGTCAACCGGAATTGCAACCCTTGAAGATATCGAATTGGCACTAAATGCCTGCAAAAGGATGGGAAATGACCAGATTGCATTATTGAAATGCACCTCAAGTTACCCTGCTCCGATTGACGAAGCTAATATGTCAATGATAAAGGATTTCAGAGAGCGATTTGGGGTAGTTTCGGGACTTTCGGATCATACCATGGGTAGTACAGTCCCTGTTGTCGCAACTTGTTTTGGGGCCAAGATCATTGAAAAACATTTTATTTTGGACAGATCCATCGGCGGACCTGATGCTTCCTTCTCCATGAATGAACAGGAATTTAGAGATATGGTATATGCTGTTCGTGAAGCCGAAAAGGCCATTGGAAAAGTTGATTACACCTTAACTGATAAGCAAGTAGCAGGTAAGAACTTTAGCCGTTCGTTATATGTGGTGAAAGATATAAAAGCTGGCGAAATAATCACCAAAGAGAATGTTAGATCGATTCGTCCAGGGTTTGGGTTGCATCCGAAATATTATAATGATTTAATCGGTAAACGAGCTAATAGATTCATTGAATTTGGGAGTAGATTTTCAATAGAATTCGTGGATTGAGCTCCTGCGAAAAGGATTTTTAATAATGTTAAGAAATAAAATAGTTAATTATATTTTCAGCCGGTACGCCGTTTATTTTCTTCAGTTAATTAATACTCTTGTACTAGTTAAAAGATTATCTCCTTTTGAATTTGGAATTTGGGGATTTATTCAAATGATATTACTTTATTTTTTACATCTAGATTTTGGAATACCAAGTTCTTTCAATGCATTAGCATCTATACACAAGTCAAAATCGAAATACGTTAGTTTGAATTTTAATGCCGCATTTACATTAACCATTTTTATTTGTCTGCTAACGATTTTTCTATTTTACCTTAAAGATAGGTATGCAATACCTATAGGGAGGAAATATAACTTTTACGCATTTCAATTGTACGTGATAATTATTATTGTTTTGGCAAATCTTAACAAGTTAATGATGAACCTTTTTAGAGTTTATAATAATTTCAGAGCAATAACATTTTATCAAGCTTGTATTCCCATTTCGATATTCATTACTTATACCCTTTTTAAAGATAATCTAATAATTTATTTACTTAAGGGGTTAATTGTAGCCAATATAATTCCTCTTCTTATTTTTTTATTTAGTAGTCCTATAAAAATCAAATTAAATTTTTCCAAGCGACTATTAATTCAGATTCAAAATTCTGGAATTTACTTTTTCATATATAATGCTTCATTTTATTTCATTCTTTTATCTACACGAAGTATTATAAGTCAATTTTATACGGTCGAAGAGTTTGGACAATTTAATTTTGCTATCAGCATTTCAAATATTATTGAATTATCCGTTAGTTCTTTTGGATTCCTAGTATTTCCCAAAATATTAAATAGACTGGCTTCTTACAATGATCAGATGGCTTTCGAAAAAATTGAATTTATCCAATCAAATTATTTACTTGTTGTTACCCTAATTAGCTATTTAGCTATAGCTTTTTTCCCAATAGTTACTTTTTTATTTCCAAGCTATGTAGATTCAATAAGTGCTTTCAACTTCATTAGTTTAACAAATATTATTTACTCCTATTGCTTTGGTTCCCCGATGTTATTAATGGCTCGCAAGAAAGAACGGAAATTAGCACTTATAGCCTTTATGGCACTTGTTATGAATTTCGTTCTCACAGTTTGTATAGTTCATTTTTTAAAAATCCATTATTCTGGTGTTTTAGTCGGTATGGCGTTAGTGTATCTAGTTTATGTGGTTCTAGTAAATTGGATGTGTCGAAGAGAATTAAAGAATTTTAATACACTAAAAGAATTGATTGTTAAAACTTTTCCTTTGGAACATAGTATTCCATTACTTTTGGGTTTTCTTCTTTTTATATTGAACGCACCGATTGCAATATTCCCTATAGTTTTGATTGTCTATATAATTTTCAACTTTAAATCACTAATCGAATTAAAAAATACTTTAACGACCATAATTAAAAATTCAAGTGCTGTTGATGTTTAGTGTTGTTACTTTTAAAATCAGGATAATTTGAAACTCCAAAAAATAGTTATTTTATTGATTTTACTCATAGTATTATTCTATTTCGTTCAAATAGATTTTACTTATTTGGGAATGACTTTAATCTTTGACATCTCCATAGTTTTACTATTTACAATTTTTCTATCTAATAAATATAAATTTATATCTCCATCTTCTCTATATGTCTTTATCTTCTATGTTTACAACATTTTCGGCAAATCAATCTATGTCTATCGAGAATTAAATTGGTTTAATGAAGAAGGGGATCCAAATGAAATTGCAAATTATTTTTCATTCATCGGATTGGCACTTGTAATTAGTTCAATTTTAAGTATTCAACGAAGTTTACGGAAAAATCTAACTAGCCCTAGTGCACTATCGATCAATGTTTCGAATGAAACTCTTATGATATTTACAATTTTCACCTTCATAGGAGCCTTTTTATTTACAAACCAATTCAGACATATCGCCCTATTTAGCGAAGACATGGATGCAACTCGAGTTTTGACGAGTAAACAATCTGATGGGGGTAGGGGAATAGGCTTTATATTCTTGACCTTCGGGATTATTGCTAATTCGCTAGTCCTCATAAATTTGAACAAAAACAAGTCTCGTAGGAACTATGGTCAAATATTGTTTTTTGTGATAAACACCTTTTTCCTTGCGCTATATTCGGGACGTTTCTTACCAGTAATACCAATAGTAATCTACTTAGTTGTTATCAACGAGGGGAAAGTTCTAAAATTCTCCGGTGCAATAAAAAAAATTGCTTTGTCAATTGTCGCATTTATTGCTTTAATGGTGTTTGGCGCTCGAAGAGCCTTCGGATCTAATGCAGATTTTGATCTCATATTACGTTTTTTAATTGGTGATTCTTTCCCAGAATTCAGAATGACTGTCTACGCAAATCATCTCACTTCAAACAATTATTTTGATAATTTTTTTTACACCATATTCAGCGGAGTGATTCCTGGGCCTTTTTTCTCTTTAATCGGATTGAATAAGTTTGATTATTTCAAACCAATTGGAGGTGAGATACTCAAAATAACTCATTTCGATCCGGTTGCTATTCCGGGTATTAGGACATCTCTTTTTGGAGAGCTTTATTTCACAGGTTTTTTTATTCCAGTATTCATTATTGTTCTGATATTTTTTTTGAGATACTTGGATCGATTGTTTTTCACTGAACAAACAATGAATTTTAAAAAATTTAGAATTCTTGCAGGCTCTGTTTTCCTGTGTTTTTCTGTTCCATACGGATCATTATTTGTAGTAAGCTGCGTACATTTTTTTTTGGCGCTTTACCTGTCTGAGAGAATGTTTTTCAAAAAGAAATTGAGTTGAAAGAAGATCTTTTTAGGCTAATTAAGGTTAAACCGTTGGTTTTTCAGTCAGTAGCAATTTGGTTGATAGACCAATCTGAATTGTATTTAATTCGGCGTGGTAAAAACGATAAGAAAGTCTTAAATATTCTTTTCTATTTTTTAACAATCTCTACTTTCATAATTATAACATCAGAAACATTAGCAAGAGTTCTTATTGGCATAGGAAAAAGGCAAAGAACATCTGAAAATATTGAAAAATACGGGTTCATTTATTTCGCCAAATCCCATCATCTAGTGCTTGAGAAAATAATGTCAACCATCGATCCAACAGATAAAATTAAAATTTCATCTCGTACGTTTAAAGAAGCACTAAAACGAGACCCAGAGAAATCTACAGTTTATATCGACGACTTTATCAACCTAAAGACATTATTAAAAACCCAATTGAGGTTCGTTATTTTTATATTTACCCAAAGATCTTCAACTGTAAACTTCTTACATGAGTTTTCTGGATATAATGTTGTTCTTTTCCAACATTTAATACTTAAGCTTTTTTTATCCGTGCGTTTCGAAATTTTAGCAAATTCATTTTACTCCAGATATAATTCCATTCACAGAATTTTTCTTGGGAATGATACATGCTACAGATCATTTTGGTTGATTAAGAAATTGAATAATGAGGCCATCTCCTGTACAATTCAGCATGGAATTCCTGAGAATATTGTCCAATACTACTCAATTTCCAATTTTTTTATGGCTTGGGATTCGATCTCTTTGAATACAATTATTAGGAACGACGATGTAAATTATGCCATTTGTGGATATCCAAAAGAATCATTATTGTTTAAAAATAACCCTGACAAGAATTCTATTTTAATAATATCAACGAGAATAACTAACACAGAGGAGTTGCTCAAACTAAAGAAAATAAACGACTTAATTAATTCGCTAGATTTAACGTTTTACATCAAATTCCATCCGTTAGAATCAGTTAAAAATCTAAATCACTTTGATAAAGAAAATATTTATTCAGATGAAAATCACACCAACATTTCAAAACAAAATTTATATGTAATAGATACGACACTTGGAATTGATCTAGCATGTAATGGTGTAGTTTTTTTACCATTAACTTTTGATTTAAAAAGAACATTTAACTCCTATTTCGATGCGATTCACATTGATGATTTCATTAAACAACTTGAGACAAACGGTTTGCAACTGAATGATCAAAATTATTCAACAAGATGTAAACTCAAATTCACTAAAAATCAATTTAATTTAAATGTTTTTAAGCAGTTGGGAATTTTATGATGATATATGATACTCCCATAATTCTCATCCTACAATATGGAGTGCTTTTTAAGAATCTTATATTCATCTTAATTATATATTCGAAAATTAGTAAAGTTTTGGATCTTTATTTGTTGAGGATTTGTGAAGAAGTACTAAGCAAGACGTGGAGATAATATGAGTAAACATTAAGTAATGAAAATCTTACAAATAAACAATTTCCTAAAACTTAAAGGAGGGTCAGATAGGATGTTCATTGATACCTCTAATTTACTTTGTTCTAAAGGACAAGACGTCGCTGTTTTTTATTCCGGCGATTCTTCGGATTTAGATCCCTTGGACCACAAAATAAAACATTATAGAACCGCAGATATTCTTTCTTCTGAATCCAATATAATCAGAAAATCTCGGGTTTTTTTGAAAAATACTTTGGCTATCAAAGACTTATGTGATACGCTTGAGGAATTTAAACCCGATATTGTTCATTTGCATATTTTTCAATCTCGGCTATCCTCAGCTATCATTTCGGTTATAAGTGATCGAAAAATCCCGATGATTATGACGGTTCACGAATACAAAATGACTTGTCCTGTCTATACGCATCTTGATACAAATGACTTAATCTGTGAAAAATGTAAACCTAAAAGATATTTACCGTGTGTATTAAATAAATGTGTTAATAGTAGTCTTTCTAAAAGTATATTAATGGCAACTGAATCTTTAAATAGAGATTTGTTTCACAACTATTTGGACAAGATCAATCACTTCATAATGGTCAGTGAATTTATTTTTAAGAAACACACACTTGTTTACCCAGAGTATCAGTATAAATTTACCAAACTCCATAATTTTATTGATGATAGGCGATTTAAAGGTGGATATTTCTTTGGCGACTACATTTTATATTTTGGACGTTTAGGTAAAGAAAAAGGAGTTGACAACTTGTTGTTGGCGGCAAGAAATTGTCCTAATATTACATTTAAAATAGCCGGAACAGGTGAAGCATTGGAAAGTTTGAAAAGTTTAGCTCTTGAATTGAGTCTTAAAAATGTTCAATTTCTAGGCTTTAAATCAGGTGATGAATTATTGCGATTAATAGAAAGATCAAGATTTACAATTGTTCCATCAAAATGGTTTGAGAATAATCCCATGAATATTATCGAGTCGTTTGCTCTAGGCAAACCTGTTATTGGCTCAGATATAGGTGGGATCCCTGAGCTAATATTTGAAGGATCTACAGGTTATCTTTGTGATTATGATGACCCAGAAAATCTTTCCAACGTGATTTTAAAGGCTTGGGATCAAAATGAGGAAAAATATAAAGAAATGTCTGAAAAATGCTCTTTATTTGCAAAAGAGAATTCTAATTTAGATGAGTATTATAATAAGCTAATTGAGATTTATCAACAAACTATGAATTTAAAACTTTGAAAATAGAGATGATGGCATTATATTTTTTGATTTACGTTCACTCTATTGAGTGTAAACATTAACGATCTATTATATCTATTTCAATTACATCAAAAAATAAAACTTTGTTGAGGCTTTTTAATCGAAAATTTCTTAAGATAGATTAGTATCTTTATTTGGCATATTAATTAATATATATAAACTCAGAATTATGGTTTTAAAATCATTCCTTTTCGGTGATTCAACAAAACACAATTCCCTAGGAAATAAATTCAGGCAAAAGCGAATGTTATTTTTTAAAGACAAAATAAGTCGTTTACCAAAGCCTATTCAAATATTAGATGTTGGGGGCAATGAACAGTTCTGGAGGAATTCCTCTTTGGCAAACGATCCTAACTATGAAATAACAATACTAAACCTTGATGAATTCGAGGTGAATAGTAACAATATGATATCTGTAATTGGTGATGCCACGGATTTGGCTCAATATACTGATAAAGAGTTTGATGTTGCGTTCTCTAATTCTGTCATTGAACATCTTCATAATCGGGAAAATCAACAAAAAATGGCACGAGAAGTTCAGCGAGTAGGTCGTTTTCACTTCATTCAAGTTCCGAACAAATACTTTTTTTTGGAACCGCACTATCTGCTTCCATTTTTTAATTTTCTACCTAAATCATTTCAATATTTTATATTGACCAAAACGAAATTGAGCAGAGGAAGGCGATGGGATAAGCTTTTTGCAAAACAGTATGTTAATGAAATAGTTTTATTGTCAAACTCTGAATTACAATCCATATTTCCTCATAGTCAAATTTGGAAAGAACGATTTTTGGGATTATCAAAGTCTTTTGTTGCCCATAATTTTAATGATCTGAACTGATTTTAAATCTTTAGTTGTTTCTTTATGAATTATTCGTTGCTTCTTTGCTGACAGAATGAGTTTCAAAATTGCAATTATAGGCACGCGTGGAATACCTAATTGTTACGGAGGTTTTGAACAGTTCGCAGAATATGTTTCGGTAGGTCTGGTAGAGAGAGGTCATCATGTAACTGTATACAATTCACACACACACCCTTTTCAAGGTGATGTATTTAAAGGAGTAAAGATTATCCATTGTAAAGATCCTGAAGACAAGATTGGAACCGCTGGTCAATTCATTTACGATTTGAAATGCATTCTAGATGTACGAAAACGCAATTTTGATATTATCCTTCAACTTGGATATACAAGTAGTTCTATTTGGTCAAGATTATTTCCAAAAAAAGCGGTTCTAACCACTAACATGGATGGTTTGGAATGGAAAAGAACAAAGTACTCCAGAAAGGTTCAGAAATTTCTTAAATATGCAGAAAGTCTAGCCGTGAAGTACTCAGATCATCTGATTTCGGATTCGATTGGAATAAAGGATTACTTAAAAGATAAATACGGTAAAAGTTCAACATATATTCCCTACGGCTCTGATATATTTGATAATCCAGATTCTTGTATACTTTCAACATACGGACTCTCGGAATATGATTATGATCTGTTAATCGCAAGACTTGAGCCGGAAAATAGTATTGATGCAGTGCTAAGCGGAGTGGCTCAAGCAAAAATTTCAAGAACCTTTTTGGTAATTGGTAATTATGAAACTAAATATGGAGCATATTTGAAAGAAAAATTTAGCTTTTGTAATCGTATTCGGTTTCTTGGAGGTATTTATGATCAAGAGGCGCTCAACAACCTAAGGTATTTTTCTAATGTGTACTTTCACGGACATACGGTTGGTGGTACAAATCCTTCTCTTCTGGAGGCAATGGGATCGTCTACATTGATTTGCGCCAATGATAACATTTTCAATAAAGCGGTTTTAGGATCTGACTCATTTTACTTTTCCTCATCTATCGATGTCGCAAATCTCTTGAAAAAGATTCGAAAGGTTGATTATGCAGATGTTATAGAAAAAAATAGGCAGAAAGTCAAAGTCATCTATAATTGGGAGAAAATTATAGATCAGTATGAAGCTCATTTCAAAGAAATTTTAAAACTTTGATCTCAATTATTTTCTTTCCAGTCGATGTTCATTTTTCGGTTTTTATCTTCTCACCGTTTTTCACGATATATTGAAGCTACTCAGTTAATTGGGGATTTAGTAGTTCTCAATCTAACCTACCCAATTTCGGTCTGGCTAAGGTACGGAGCTATTGATAGATTGCACGAATCTGAGTTAAAAACTGTTTGGCTAATGGCAAATATTCTTTGGATTGTATTTGTATTGTATTTTGAAGGATATAAATTCTATCGGTTTCAGCGTTTAGAGCAAATTATATCACGAACATTAAATCTCTTTTTTGTACACGTGTGTATCATTTCAATTGTCATAATTGCATTGGATTATGATGTTATTTCTCGGTTGCGTATGCTGTATTTCTACACGCTATTTTCTGGTGTTATTTTATTCTTTAGAGTCACCTTTTTTAAGTTACTTAAGTATATTCGATCGTTGGGATATAATTACAGAAATATTATAATCATAGGAACCAACGAAAATAGTAAGCGTATTCAAGAGATCTTGACTTCAGATATTTCTTATGGGTATAAAATAAGGGGCTTTTTTAGTTCTCAGCAATTTGCAGATTCAAAGGAATTTTATCCCATTCTTGGTCGTGTAGATGCCCTAGAAAGCTATTTAAAGGATAACAAGGTCGATGAAATGTACGTTACGTTAGAAAATCAGGAAGTTTCTTTAATTCCGCAACTTATTGAACTGTCTGAAAGACATCTGGTACGGATAAAATTTATTCCGTTTTTTCAAGAATACACGAGAGCCAGACGCGTCACTATCGATTTTTATGAAAATTTACCCATCCTAATGCTTAGGAAGGAACCCTTAGAACAACCTTTGAACCGATTACTAAAAAAGTGTTTTGATTTGATTTTTTCACTCCTTATAGTCGTATTTGTTTTCACATGGCTTTTCCCTTTATTAATTGTTCTTACAAAGTTGAGCTCGCCTGGACCGGTGTTTTTCAAACAAAGACGTTCAGGAGAGAATAATCAGGAGTTTAACTGTTTAAAATTTAGAACGATGAGAGTCAATGATCTATCCGACGAGTTGCAGGCCTCAGAGAAAGATCCTCGGATAACGTTAATAGGGGCATTTATGCGAAAAACAAATTTAGATGAGCTGCCTCAGTTTTTTAATGTTCTTCTGGGAAAAATGTCGGTGGTCGGACCACGACCACATATGTTGAAGCATACACAACATTATTCGACTCTTATCGGTAATTATCTGGTGCGCCATTACGCTAAACCCGGAATAACTGGTTGGGCTCAAGTTAATGGTTTTCGTGGTGAAACAAAACGACTTGAGGATATGAAAAGGAGAGTTGAATATGATATCTGGTACATTGAAAACTGGTCATTTCTCTTAGATTTGAAAATCATCGGAAAGACAATTTGGAACATGTTTCGGGGAGAAAAGAACGCTTACTGAATTTAGTTACTTCCATATATTATTGGTTTCCTTTTTGTAGATTTGTTCACGTTATTTTCAGTATGTCTTTTTAGAGATTGGAATTTTTAATATGCGTTTTATTTTTTTTTGTGATTAAATGATTAACATTCTTAGTCAAAAGATGGTAAGATTGATGTTAACATCGGCTTCATTTCTTTTTTTATTCGTTATTAGTTCGTGTAAGTCTCACGAAATAGTTTACTTCCAAAAAGCTGACCAACGAAATGAGACAATTCAAAATGCCAGTTACACCCCAGTTTTTAAAAAGGATGATTTTTTATCAATTATCGTTACAGGTGAAGATCTGGAGGCGACAATTCCTTTTAATCTTCCGGTCGTTGGCGCGCAGCCGATCAACAACGGTTATACTTTCGGGAATGCTGCATCATATGGATATTTGATTGATTCTGATGGCAAGGTGACGATGCCGTTTATTGGATCAATCACCATTGCAGGTCTAAACCGAATCGAAGCAACTACGCTAATACAGCAAAAACTAAGTGAATTCTTGAAAAATCCTGTTGTTCACATCCAAATATTAAATTACAAAGTAACAGTTTTGGGAGATGTTAGGTCGCCCGGCACGTTTAAAATACCGAATGAGCGTATTACAATTCTGGAGGCTTTGGGTTTAGCAGGTGATTTGAAAATGACCGGAAAACGAAATAATGTTTTGGTTGTCAGGGATGAAAATGGAGAAAAAACTCAATTTAGGGTTGATTTGACATCACACGATCTATTCATTTCCCCGGTATACTATTTAAAACAGAACGACGTGGTTTATGTTGAACCAAACAATACTTCAAAAACAGAATCTACACTTTGGAGAGCAACAGGCTCTATTTTTATTTCTCTCACCACTCTAATTATTACAACAATTAATATCCTAGCCAACTGATGAAATCAGATCAACTGAACAACAATACTATAATGGATGAGGAAAACGACACTAATTTCCGGGAATCTTTTGATAAGTATATATTTCATTGGAAATACTTTCTGTTAGGTTTAGCTATATCTGTAGCTATGGTACTTGTCTATCTCAGATATGTTAACCCTGTTTATGAATCAAAGGCAAGTATCCTAATTAAAGATGAACAAAAAGGTGGTTCAATTACAGATTTGTCAATGTTTAAAGATCTTGGCATTTCAGGAGGAAATAACAATGTGCAAAATGAAATTGAGATTCTTAAATCGCGAATTCTTTTAAACAAATGTGCTGAAGAGTTAGGACTTAACAAAAAAATTGTTGTGCGCGGTAATCGTACAGGTATCAAGAAACAGGAACTTTATTCTAATCGTCCATTCGTATTTAAGGATGCGGAAGATGATAGTTTGCTCTATGACAAAGAATGCGCTTTTGAAATTGTCATCACGTCTTCTAATACCTTATTTATAAATGAAATAGATGGAAAAAGTTTTGGGGAAATACCTTTTGGTGATCCTGTTAAGTCGTCTGTAGGTAATTTGATTTTTAGCAAAACGCCTTATTTTAATAATAAGTGGATAGGTAGAAAGTTCGACGTCAGGATAGAAAAAATGAATGATATCGTTACCGATTTGCAGGAGAATATTACCGTAGAAACGGTAAACAAAGATTCTTATGTGCTAAGAATTAGTCTAAGGGGAGAAACAGTTAAGAAAAACGACGACATTTTAAATGAATTGATTCGCCAACATGAAAAGCAGGCTATTAATGATAAAAATGAGATTTCAACAAACACGAATACATTCATTAATGATCGAATGAAATTTCTTTCTGTCGAACTTTCAGGTGTTGAAAAGGAAGGGGAGAAATTTAAGAGTGAGCATAGTTTAGTTGATGTTACCTCTGATGCAGCGGTCTATCTTTCCAAAGAAAGTACGGCAGAGAAGGTAATTACTGAGGCCTCTATTCAGCTGCGATTGGCAGATTATATCAACGATTATTTAAATAGTCATCAAGGATATGCCGATTTGTTACCTGCGAATTTAGGTTTTGAAGATCAATCTGTGGTTGCGATGACAAATCAATATAATCTCCTTGTCTTGGAGAGAAATAAACTGCTTTTGAGTTCAGTAGAAAAAAATCCTGCTGTTCTCAGAATTCAAGGTCAATTATCAGGGTTAAGAGCGAGTTTATTGGAAAGTTTACATAATGTGAAGTCTTCAATTCAGATGAAATTAAAAACACTCAAAGCACAGGAGAATCTGTATCAATCAAAAATATCTTCTATCCCGAAATATGAGCGAGAATATAGAAATATTATGCGTCAACAGCAAATTAAAGAGACACTGTTTATTTACTTGTTACAAAAGAGAGAGGAAAATGAAATTGCTCTTGTAGCTACTGTAGGTAATGCTAAAGTGGTTGATTATGCGTATTGCAATGGAAAACCGGTTTCTCCGAAGAAGACGCTTATTTACCTTGGCGCGATCTTGATGGGTATTCTTATTCCTGCAGGAATAATTTATCTCAAGGATTTATTTGACACCAAGGTACACAGCAACAAGGATATTGAGTCTCTTCATTTGCCATTGGTTGGAGAAATTCCGATTAATACCAATAATGAAAAAATTATTGCCTTCACAAATTCGACGTCGGTTATTTCAGAAGCTTTTCGTTTGGTCAGGATGAACGCGAATTTTATGATTCAAAAAGAAGCAAATGCATCTAAAACTATTCTCATCACCTCTACTCTTGCAGGAGAGGGAAAATCGTTTACATCGATAAATCTCGGACATATTTTTTCAAACTCTGGGAAAAAGTCAGTTGTAGTAGGTTTAGATCTACGTAAACCAATACTGGATAAATATGCAAATATTGAAGTTAAACCGGGTGTTTCTAACTTTATCGTTAATGAAGAATTAACAATAGATGATATACTGATTCAAGACATTAATAACGAGAATATTTCTTATGTCTTATCTGGAAGTATACCACCTAATCCCTCGGAGTTGTTGATGAGGGAGCGACTAAATCAACTTTTTCATATACTTAAGGAACGTTTTGAATACGTCATCATTGATACTGCACCGGTTGGCTTAGTTGCGGACACTTTATACATTTCTAAGTTTGCCGATTTAGTTATTTACGTTGTTAGAGCTAATTATCTGGATAAAAGGTTGCTAACTATCCCTCAAAAGTTATTTAAGGAAAATAAACTTGGAGTGATGGCTGTTTTACTGAATGGTGTAAGTATGAAAGGCTATGGCTATGGCTATGGCTACGGAGCATATCAACAAGACTTTGAAAAATCAAAAAGAGGATTGTTTAAGCGCAATAAACGCAACGTTTAATTTCTATTAGGTTCTATGGATTATTGATATGGTGGTCAATGAATAAACTATTGCTTCTATGGGTATCGACGCCAATTTTTATAATCGGTCAAAGAAATGTATCCGACTCAGTGATTGGTACTCCTATTATTGCAGTACATTACGGCATTAATCAAACTGCTTACGATCTTTCGGATAGATATGGTTTATTAAATCATATTGGAATTTTGACAGGTTACAAAACAAAAAAAAATTGGTTTTGGGGAGTAGATGCCAATTTTATTTTTGGCAACCAAATCCGAATGACGCGTCTCTTCGATCATTTGGTGGATTCCTACGGCAATATAACAGACATTAACGGCGATATTGCAAAGTTACTAGTCTATTCCCGAGGGGTAAATGTGAATGCGACTGTTGGTAAGATAATTCCTTGGTTTGGTCCAAATGATAATTCGGGGATATTTGTTCATTTGGGTTTAGGGTATTTGCTGCACAAACTAAGATTAGAAACCCAAGACCAGGTTGTCCCTCAGTTAGAATTGGACTACAAAAAAGGTTACGATCGACTAACAATAGGTCCATGCATACATCAGTTTTTGGGTTATTCATTCATGGCTAACAGCGGTTTTTTAAATTTTTATGTAGGATTTTACTTTCAAGAGGGTTTCACGCAGAACAAACGAACGATCTTTTTTGATCAACCTGATTTACCTGTATCTACTGCCACTCGTTTCGATTTTCAATATGGCGCTAAGTTGGGATGGCTCATACCCTTCTACAAACGACAGCCCAAAGATTTTTATTATGATTGATGAGAGCAGTTTACACCTTTGGACTCCTCGTTTACGCTTTGATTATTCGTTTTTCGGCTCTTTTTAACGTTAAGGCCGAAAAATGGGTAGTTGGAAGAAACGGGTTGTGGCTCCAGTTTCCTTTCATTGATCGCAGAAAGGAACTTTTTTGGTTTCATTGTGCCTCTCTGGGGGAGTTCGACATGGCGCTTCCGGTGATGAGCGGATTGAAAGATCGTTTTCCGGATAGTAAGTTGCTTGTTACATTTTTTTCTCCTTCAGGGATGGAACATTATCATAAGCGCGAGTATATACCCGATTTTGTTTCTTATTTACCTCTCGATACACCCTCGAATGCAAAGCGATTTATAAATCATTACCGACCGAAAGCTGTATTTTTTGTAAAATATGAGTTTTGGTCGAATTACATTTTCGAGGCTAAAAAACAAAACGTGAAGGTTTTTTCAATTTGTACGTTGTTTCGCGAAAATCATCATTTTTTTCAATGTTATGGTGGGTTCTTCAGGAAAACATTAAGGAAAATTGATTTCTTTTTTGTTCAAAATCAAGCCTCAGTCGAATTGTTGAAAAAGATTAATCTGAATAATTGTTTGAATGTGGGTGATACCCGTTTCGATAGGGTGCTTGCTAATCGTAAGAATGTACGTTCGAATCCGCAAATCGAACGCTTTCTTCAAGGGGATAAAGCATGGGTTTTCGGAAGTACTTGGCCTGCTGATGAGGCCGTTTTGACCGTATTGCTTTCGAAGTTTCCAAATCAAAAAATGATTGTTGCACCTCATGAGATCTCTGAAAGTCATATCGCTCAAATAGAAAAATTGTTTCATAACCGAAGTTGTCGTTTTTCAGAACCGGATCCCCTCAAACAGGTATTGATTTTGAATACCATTGGGCACCTGTCCGATGCGTATTCTTATGCTGAGCTTGCGTATGTGGGTGGTGGGTTTTCAGGAAAATTGCATAATATTCTTGAACCATCTGTGTTTGGCGTTCCCGTCATTTTTGGTCCAAAGTTCGACCGTTTCCCCGAAGCTGCCGAGTTTATTGCTGCTGGTATCGGTTTTTCAATTCGCAACCGACAGGACTTACAGGATGTGATTGAAATAATTGTTGGTCAAGCCGAGAAAATCCGACGTTTAGCAATGGATAATCTTGAAAAAAATAAGGGCGCGGCTGATCGAATTTGTAAACATTTGCAAATTGATGAATCAATACAAGAAGGGATTGTTTAAATTGTTTTTTTCAATGCTTTTTCGCATGGTTCACTTATCTTTGATTTTTAAATTTTTGGAATAATGCATCCGGTTATGAAAAAAATTCAGATGGTAGATCTGATCACCCAATATGAAAAGATAAAGCCGGCAGTTGATTCGGCCATCCAGAAGGTAATTTCGAACGCTCAATTTATTAATGGTCCTGATGTGGCTACTTTTCAATCCGAATTGGAAGGATATCTTGGGGTGAAGCATGTGATTCCTTGCGCAAATGGTACGGATGCTTTGCAAATCGCATTGATGGCACTTGGTTTGAAGCCCGGAGATGAAGTAATTACCCCCTCTTTTACCTATATTGCTACCACAGAGGTTATGGCTTTGCTCGGTTTGAAACCCGTATTTGTCGATGTAAATAAGGATACCTATTGCATTGATCCAAACAAGATCCGAGAGGTGATCACGTCGCGAACTAAAGCTATTGTTCCTGTGCATCTCTATGGGCAATCAGCTGATATGGATCAGATAATGTCCATAGCCAACGAATATGGGCTGTTTGTTGTAGAGGACAATGCGCAGGCTATAGGCTGTGATTATCATCATCAGGATGGTCGCGTTTCAAAAACAGGAACCATTGGAACCATTGGGTGCACATCCTTCTTTCCATCCAAAAATTTGGGATGTTATGGTGATGGTGGAGCGATTTGTACGAATGATGATGAATTAGCTGCTAAAATGCGTATGATTGCAAATCATGGTCAAAGCAAACGCTATTATCATGATGTTGTAGGTTGCAATTCACGCTTGGATACGATTCAGGCGGCTGTGCTTCGCATAAAGTTGCGCGAATTAGATAACTATATTGTTGCTCGTCGTAAGGCGGCTGAATATTATGATCTGTATTTTGCTCAATTTCCTCAGATCAAGACCCCCGTTAGAAACGCATATTCAAAACATGTCTTTCATCAATACACAATTCAATTAGATGGGATTGATCGTAATGAGTTGAGCGCCTATCTTGCGGAAAGAGACATTCCTTCTATGATTTACTACCCTGTCCCGGCGCATCGCCAGAAAATGTTTGATGCTTTTGGTAGTCAAAATACCATCCTTCCTTTAACCGATTGGCTGACGGAACGCGTACTATCATTGCCAATACATACGGAATTGATGAATGAACAACTTGAATATATCTGTTTTTCAATTGCTGAGTTTATAAAGTCAAAATATTAGAATGAAGAAGATTGCAGTCGTCGGAACGGGTTACGTAGGTTTGGTTACAGGGACTTGTTTTTCAGAAACAGGAAATCAAGTGATTTGTGTTGATATCGACTCTGAAAAGGTGGATCGTATGCGGAAGGGCGAAATTCCGATCTATGAGCCTCATTTGGATGTTTTGTTTGAGAGAAATATTAAGGCTGGTAGACTATCCTTTACAACGGATTTAGAAGGCGGGATTAATGAGGCTGAAATCATCTTTTTGGCATTGCCTACTCCGCCGGGAGAGGATGGTTCCGCTGATCTTTCCTATATCCTGGGTGTAGCAAATCAGCTCGGAAAACTCATGAAAGACTATAAGGTGATTGTAGATAAAAGTACAGTTCCTGTGGGTACTGCTGAATTGGTTCGCCAAGCTATTTCAAAGAATGCACAAGTTGAATTTGATGTTGTTTCCAATCCTGAATTCTTGCGTGAAGGGTTTGCGGTAGACGACTTCATGAAACCTGACCGAGTTGTGATAGGTTCTTCGTCTCCAAAAGCCAACAAGATTATGGAACAGCTGTATAAACCGTTTGTACGACAGGGGAATCCGATTATTTTTATGGATGAAAAATCTGCGGAACTTACAAAATATGCGGCTAACTCCTTTCTTGCGACAAAGATTACTTTTATGAACGAAATCGCTAACTTTTGTGAACTCGTCGGTGCTGATGTAGACAAAGTGCGAATTGGAATTGGTTCTGATGACCGTATTGGAAAGCGTTTCCTTTTTCCGGGAATTGGTTACGGAGGATCCTGCTTTCCAAAGGACGTTCAAGCGCTTGTGAAGTCAGGAACGGAAGCAGGCTTTTCTTTTGAAATTCTTAAAGCTGTAATGGCCGTGAATGAAACACAAAAGAAGGTGCTGATTCCTAAAATAGTTAATTTCTTCAGAGGAAATCTTGCTGGTAAACACGTTGCTTTATGGGGTCTTGCATTTAAACCCGATACCGATGATATCAGAGAAGCCCCGGCCTTGTATGTCATCGATGAATTACTCAAATTAGGTGTGACAATTACTGCCTTTGATCCTGAAGCGATGCCCAACGTAAAGGCGCTGATACGAGATTCAATCCATTTTGCCGAGAATGAATATGAGGCTTTAAAAGGGGCGGATGCATTAGTCATTTGCACGGAATGGGGTGTTTTCAGAAATCCTGACTTTGACAAAATGATTGCTCTGTTGAAGGATAAAGTTGTCTTCGATGGCAGAAACCTCTTCGATTTGTCTGAAATGAATGAAAGGGGATTTTATTACAGCTCAATAGGGCGAGCTGCTGTTGACGTTATTGTAAGTTGATGAAGATGACAGAAAGAAAACGCATCCTTATAACCGGTGCCGCCGGATTTCTTGGGTCACATCTTTGTGATCGTTTCACTCGCGACGGTTATCATGTCATTGGTATGGATAACCTGATTACGGGCAGACTTAAAAATATTGAGCATTTGTTTAATCTGGAGCAGTTTGAATTTTACAATCACGATGTTTCCAAATTTATTCATGTTCCCGGTGAATTGGATTATATTCTACATTTTGCTTCTCCGGCAAGCCCGATTGATTATCTAAAAATTCCGATTCAAACACTTAAAGTTGGATCTCTGGGCGTACATAATTGTCTTGGATTAGCTAAAGCTAAAGGTGCTCGAGTGTTAATAGCATCTACATCAGAAGTTTACGGCGATCCGAATGTTCACCCTCAAAATGAGGATTATTGGGGAAATGTGAATCCCGTAGGCCCAAGAGGCGTCTACGATGAAGCCAAAAGATTTCAGGAGGCAATAACCATGGCTTACCATAATTTTCACGGACTCGAAGTGCGCATTGTGCGCATTTTTAATACCTACGGGCCTCGCATGCGGTTAAATGATGGAAGAGTGTTGCCTGCATTCATCGGTCAGGCTTTGAGAGGTGAGGACCTAACTGTATTTGGAGACGGTTCGCAAACACGCTCGTTTTGTTATGTGGATGACCTTATTGAGGGAATAGTTCGGTTGTTGTATAGTGATTATGCTTATCCCGTCAACATTGGAAATCCGGATGAGATTACAATTGCAGATTTTGCAGAGGAAATAATCAAATTGACAAGGACAAATCAAAAGGTAGTTTATAAAGATCTCCCCGTTGATGATCCCAAACAGCGCAGGCCTGATATTTCACGTGCAAAGGAATTGCTTGGTTGGGAACCGAAGGTACATCGTTCTCAGGGACTGAAGATCACATACGAATATTTTAGAGGTCTGTCACAAGAAGAACTGATGCAAACGGATCATTATAATTTTGATAAATATATTATTCGCTGATGGACTACTTTGCACACAAAACTGCTGTAATTGACGAAGGTTGTTTTATTGGTAAGGGAACGAAAATTTGGCATTTTTCTCACATAATGCCGAATTGTGAGATCGGAGAAAGATGCAATATAGGACAAAATGTAGTGATATCTCCCCAAGTGAAACTTGGGGATAATGTGAAAGTACAGAATAACGTTTCGATTTATACGGGTGTGATTTGTGAAGATGATGTTTTTTTGGGACCTTCCATGGTTTTTACAAACGTGACCAATCCCCGAAGTGCCGTGATCCGGCGTGATCAATATGCAAATACTAAAGTGGGAAAGGGAGCGAGTATAGGTGCAAATGCTACTATCGTGTGTGGACATGACATCGGTGAATTTGCTTTTATTGGTGCTGGTTCTGTCGTAACTAAAACTATTCCTGCATTTGCACTTGTAGTTGGAAATCCCGCTCGTCAGATTGGTTGGATGAGCGAGTATGGTCACCGTTTAGAGTTTGATTCTGAAGGAATCGCCGTTTGTCCGGAAAGTGGTCAGAGGTATATACTAGAAAATGAATTAGTAAAAAGAATATTCTAAGTTATGACGATCAGAAATGACCAAAAAGTAAGATTTGTTGTTGTTGGAGCCGGTCACATTGGTAAGCGCCACGCTGAGATGATTCGAAGGGATGAGGAGGGAGAACTTGTGGCTATGGTGGATGTTCGATCTAAAGAGGAGTGTGGAGCAGAAGAATTTAATGTCCCCTTTTTCAAATCATTGGAGAATTTGTTGGCGTCTGAAATTCAGTTTGATGTGGCTAATATATGTACGCCAAATGGCTTTCATGCTTCTCAGAGTCTCGTGGCATTGGGAGCAAAAAAGCACGTCGTATGTGAAAAGCCAATGGGACTTACTAAGGACAGCTGCGAAAAAATGATTTTCAAGGCACTACAGGTTTCGCGACAGGTTTTCGGTGTGATGCAAAACCGTTATTCTCCTCCTTCTCAATGGATCAAGGAGTTAGTGGTATCAGGGACTTTGGGAGAGATTTACATGGTACAGCTGAATTGTTATTGGAATCGAGACGAACGTTATTATAAAGAGGGCAGTTGGAAAGGCACAAAGGATTTAGATGGGGGAACATTATTTACACAGTTCTCTCATTTCATTGATATTATGTATTGGTTGTTTGGTGACATCGACAATATTCAGGGCAAATTTGCCGACTTCACGCATCAAGAATCTACTGATTTTGAAGACTCCGGCTTTGTCAGTTTTGATTTTGTAAACGGAGGTATGGGTAGTATTAACTATTCTACGGCCGTAGCCAATCAAAATTTGGAAAGTTCGATTACTGTTATTGCTGAAAGGGGAAGTGTAAAGATTGGTGGTCAATATATGAATGAAGTAGAGGTTTGCAACATCAAAGATTATGTGATGCCCGAGTTGGCACCTACTAATCCGGGGAACGATTATGGAGCTTACAAAGGTTCGGCTGCCAATCATAATTTTGTAATAAAAAATGTGATTGACACATTGAAGGGTAGGACTTCGGCAACCACAAATGCCTTAGAAGGATTGAAAGTAGTTGAGATTATTGAGCGTATATACAAATTAAGAAATGAACAGTTTAATTTACAATAAATTAATTCAAAAGGAGGCCAAACTGGCGGTAATAGGATTGGGTTATGTCGGGTTGCCCATAGCCCTTGAATTTGCAAGAAAAATTAAAGTTGTTGGGTTCGATATCAATCAGGATCGTATAAACTTAATGAAGCAACATATTGATCCAAGTAATGAGCTGATTTCGAGTGATTTTGAAGGGTGTGACATTCATTTTACGGCGGACATTACTGATCTTAGAGATGCAGAATTCTTCATTGTGGCTGTTCCTACACCTATCGATGATGCAAATCTTCCACACCTTAAACCCCTTTTAGGTGCGAGTGCTACTGTAGGAAAGGTTCTGAAAAAGGGGGATTATGTTGTTTTTGAATCTACGGTCTACCCTGGTTGCACCGAAGAGGACTGTATCCCGGTCCTAGAAGCTGAATCGGGATTGAAGTTTAATGTTGATTTTAAAGTGGGTTACTCACCTGAACGCATTAATCCGGGGGATAAGGAACATACACTTCAAAATGTTACAAAAGTAGTTTCAGGGTGTTGTGATATTTCACTTGATGAAATCGCTAAAGTCTATGAATTAGTTGTCGCCGCAGGCGTACACAGGGCTACATCCATCAAAGTTGCTGAAGCAGCCAAGATTATCGAGAACACCCAGCGTGATGTCAACATAGCCTTAATTAACGAATTGTCGATTATTTTCAATAAGTTAAAGATCAATACTTTTGATGTTTTAGAGGCGGCGGGAACTAAATGGAACTTTTTGAAGTTTTCGCCCGGTTTAGTGGGAGGTCATTGCATAGGAGTAGATCCTTATTACCTCACGCACAAAGCTCAGCAGGCAGGATATCATTCTAAAGTAATCACGAGTGGTCGTTATGTGAATGATTCTATGGGATTTTATATAGGAAAGCAAACGGTCAAGAAGATAATTGCTCAGGGCAAACATATTCAGGACGCAAAGGTTTTAGTTATGGGAGCCACGTTTAAAGAGGATGTTAGTGATATAAGAAATTCTAAGGTGATTGATGTGGTGAATGAGTTGAAATCGTTTCAGGTCCATGTGGATTTAGTAGATCCTCATGCCTCGTCAGAAGAGATGCAACATGAATATGGCGTTGGGCTATCTTCAACTCCCGGAAAAGATTATGACGCAATTATTTTAGCGGTTAATCACAAAGAATACAAAGCATTAACTGAATCAGATTTCAAATCAATGTTGAAGGATGGTAAAGGTGTATTTGTGGACGTGAAAGGCGTATTTAAAGATAAAATCAATGAATTAGAATATTGGTCGCTTTAATTACAGAACAAAGAACAAGGCTTGCAGTGAGCTTGCCGAACTGAACAAAGAACAACGAGCAAAGAAAAAACGCTTTGTTGCTTTTGTAAAATTGGAGTCAAATGGTGTTTGAAAAAAATATTTTAGTTACAGGTGGAGCAGGATTCATCGGTTCACATGTAGTAAGGCTTTTCGTGAGAAAATATCCTCAGTATAGGATTGTCAATTTTGATAAATTAACATATGCCGGGAATCTAGAGAATCTAGTGGATATAGATACAGCAAAGAATTATTCGTTTTTCAAGGGGGATATTGTTTCAGTTGGCGATGTTGAAGCCGCATTTGAAGAGTTCGAAATTACAGACGTCATTCATTTAGCTGCAGAGTCGCATGTAGATCGTTCTATTGAGGGTCCAATGGACTTTGTGATGACTAATGTCGTTGGAACGGTGAATCTTTTGCAAAAGGCACGTTTGAGTTGGAAGGAAGAAACAAACCATGTTTTCTATCATGTATCCACAGATGAGGTTTATGGCAGTCTGTCTGACGAAGGGTTCTTTAAGGAAAGTACTCCTTATGATCCACGAAGTCCCTATTCAGCATCGAAAGCATCATCCGATCATTTTGTATCGGCTTATCATCATACCTATGGCTTGCCGGTGAAAATGTCAAATTGCTCCAACAACTACGGGAGTCATCATTTTCCTGAAAAGTTAATCCCATTGATGATTTATAATATCATAAAAAAGAAACCCTTACCTGTTTATGGGAAGGGAGAAAATGTTCGGGATTGGCTCTGGGTTGAAGATCATGCTCGTGCAATCGATGTTATTTTCCATAATGGAAAAATTGGAGAATCATACAATGTAGGAGGGCTTAACGAATGGACAAACATTGATCTGGTTCGTTATTTGTGTCGACTAATGGATAAAAAACTCAAAAGAGCAGAAGGAGAATCTGAACAGCTCATTACTTATGTAGCTGACCGTAAAGGTCACGATCTACGTTACGCTATAGATGCTACTAAACTGGAAACAGAACTGGGATGGAAACCGTCAATCACTTTTGAAGAAGGACTTGAAAGTACGGTGGACTGGTATTTAGCCAACAATGAGTGGGTGGAAAAAGTTACAAGTGGTACCTACCGTACATACTACTCTCAAATGTACTTGAACAGATAGAATGGGCTTATTCGGTAATTTCTTCAAAAATAAACTTGATCCCTATCTGCTTTCAGATTTAAATGTGGATATTCATAGTCACCTTATTCCGGGTATAGACGATGGTGCCCGAACTATGGATGAATCGATAGCCATGTTGACCAAATTTGAGCGCTTGGGCTACAAAAAGGTCATTACCACACCTCATATCATGAGTGAGGTGTATCCGAATAATTCGGAACGCATTATTGAAGGGCTCCACCATGTAAGAGAAAATGCCGTTAAGTTAGGGTTGTCAATTGAGATTGAGGCTGCTGCTGAATACTATTTTGACGAGACCCTCGAATTCAGGATAAAGGAAAAGAATTTTATGACGTTTGGTGATAACTATGTTCTGGTAGAATTTGCTTTTCACAATGCACCGATGTTTGAAGAAAAACTCTTTTTTGACATTCAAATGGCAGGATTCAAGCCTGTTTTGGCTCATTTTGAGCGGTATATGTACTTTCTTGGATCAACAGATCGCGCGCATGAGTTGAGGGAAAAGGGGGTGTTCATTCAAATGAATTTGAACTCACTAACGGGTCATTACGGTATCGAAGTAAAGAAACAGGCGGAGCGTTTAATTAATGAACAATTGATTGATTTTGTAGGAACCGATTGCCATCGAATGGATCATTTGATGATACTTGAATCTAATCTTTCGAATCCCCACTTTCATAAATTGAAAGATTTAAATTTGAAAAATAGATTTCTCTAATTTTTATTGAACCCCTGAAACAATCTCATCCACAATTTCCGGATTGAGAAGCGTACTGATGTCTCCAAAATTTGACAAGTCTCCTTCCGCAATTTTTCGTAAAATACGACGCATAATCTTTCCCGAACGCGTTTTTGGGAGCCCTGAAACGAATTGAATCTTTTCTAATTTGGCAATAGGTCCAATGTGATCAGAAATGTGCTGATTGATCTCTTTTCGAAGTTGAACTTCGTCTGTTACCGATGTTTCTTCTTTTAAAATGATGAAGCCGTAAAGTGCGTTTCCTTTGATGTTGTGCGGAAAGCCTACGAGCGCCGACTCTGCAACTGAAGGATGCTCATTAATCGCGTCTTCAATTGGTGCGGTTCCCAAATTGTGCCCTGATACAATAATAATATCATCCACCCGTCCTGTGATTCGGTAATAACCTGTTTCATCGCGTAACGCGCCATCTCCTGTGAAATAATAACCTGGATAAGTACTAAAATAAGTGTCTTTATAACGCTGGTGGTCACCCCAAATGGTACGTGCTATTGAAGGCCACGGAAAGCTAATACATAAATTTCCTGAAACGCCATTCCCTTCAATAATATGGGCAGCTTCATCCATTAGTACGGGCTGTACACCAGGTAAAGGAAGGGTCGCATAGGTGGGTTTCGTTACAGTAACTTTCGGAATAGGTGAAATAAGGATACCTCCAGTTTCTGTCTGCCACCAGGTGTCAACGATTGGACATTTGCTCTTCCCGATATGTGTGTCATACCAGTGCCAGGCTTCTTCGTTAATTGGCTCACCTACCGAACCCAAAATCTTGAGAGAAGATAGATCATGTTTCTTCACCCAGTCTAGGCTTTCCTTTGCAAGTGATCGTAAAGCAGTTGGAGCAGTGTAAAGATGAGTTATCTTATGTTTGTCGATCACTTCCCAAAATCGTCCGAAGTCGGGATAGGATGGAATACCCTCAAACATAACAGTCGTAGCGCCGTTTAGCAAAGCACCGTAAAGTAAATAGGAGTGACCGGTAATCCATCCTATATCAGCAGTACACCAGAATATATCTTCCTCCTCATACTGGAAAACATTTTTGAATGTGTAGCCGGTGTATACCATATAGCCACCAGTCGTATGAACCATACCCTTAGGTTTTCCCGTAGAGCCGGAGGTATAAAGCACGAAAAGGGGATCTTCTGAATCCATAACTTCCGGTTCAAAATAAGTTGAGGCATCGTTAAGTAAGTCGGAAGCTTCTTTGTCGAATTCAGCTTTCATAACAGTCGGTTCATTTGTATGCCTAAAAACTAAGGTTTGAGTTACGGATGGACAGTTGAGTAAGGCTTCATCAACAATCTTCTTTAATTCTACACTTTTGTTACCACGAAAGCCTCCATCAGATGTGATGACCAGGTTGCATGAGGAATCTTGTATTCGAGCAGCAAGAGATGAAGCTGAAAAACCGGCAAAAACGACGGAATGAATTGCACCAATGCGGGCACAAGCCAGAACTGAAATGGCAAGATCAGGAATCATAGGTAAATAAATGCATACCCGATCCCCTTTACGAATGCCAATACTCTTCAATACGTTTGAAAGTTTATTGACTCGTTCCGATAATTCGGAATAAGAAATTTTATGAATCTTGTCTTTTGGGTCATTTGGTTCAAAAAGTAGGGCGGTTTTATTTCCTCTTTGAGATAAGTGTCGGTCAATTGCATTAATGGTGATGTTCAGTTGTCCGCCGGTAAACCATGAGAATTGAGCATCTTCCATGTTGAAATCGAGTGTTTTATGCCAAGGATGTATCCATTGGTAACAACGGGCGATTTGATCCCAAAATTGTTCTGGATTTTCCACAGATTGGCGATAGTTTTGCAGGTAGCTTTCTTGCGAAGAAATAGTGAAATTCATTTAGATCAAATTGGTTTCTAAAAGTAATAATTCTAGAAATAGACGGGTAGTCCATGGAATGTGCCGTTTCGTCTCATGACTGTGGGGAATGGCAACTTGAGAGAGTTGAGCTGTTTTAGAATTTTTTTTACTCCAGGTTTTTTTGCGGGAATCTTGCTAAAATCGATGTCCATTGAAATAAGCCACTCGCGTTGAGCATGATAGTTTATACCTTTTTGGTCAGTAAAAACTTCTAAGTCTCCTTTGATCTTTTCATGTACGCTGTAACCGAAGGAAAGACATACCCATTTTGGAATTGGATTGTTTTTTAATGATTGAAACGGATTGAAGCTGATCCAATAGGTTTGGCCATTGTAGTCCTTGAGTAATCTTTG
>JBIKYP010000029.1:0-25582 GCA_044355195.1 Crocinitomicaceae bacterium
TATGACGCACCGGTTTTTGGAATACCAGCCTTACAAAGGAGAGATTCCGGGTCGTCAGAACGGTTCATTGATATCTCTCGAACAAGGCACTTCCATTCCCTTTTCGTTGAACAACTTGCAGGAAAGAGGTAAGTTCTTCATTCATCCCAATGAAAATATATATGAAGGTCAAGTGATAGGAGAAAACTCCAGGGCAGGTGATCTTTGTGTGAATGTAACCAAGACGAAAAAACTGACTAATATGCGCTCATCCGGTGCAGACGATAAGGTGCGATTGGCGCCACCCAAAGTTTTCAGTTTAGAGGAATGCTTAGAGTACATTCAGTCAGATGAATATGTAGAAGTTACTCCGGAAAATCTCCGTATTCGTAAGATATTGTTGAAAGAAACAGACCGCAAGAGATCGTCAAAATAAGTAAACCGGGTAAGAAGTATGACTGCTGTTTATTGACAAACAGGAGCTGTTGATTTTCCTGTTTATAAGATTTGTTGGATTGTGAAACCTAAAGTTCGCATAATAACTAACTTAAACCCAAATTGACCGATGATGTTTGATGACGAAGAAGACGAAGGATTCGACGGTAATTTGAGCGAGGATCTGGAAAAGTTTGAGGCTTACCTCAAGGGAGATGAAATTGGATTTATGGACAGTGACCGGTTGGAAGCTTTAATCGATCATTTCCTTATTAACAATCAATATACGAAAGCAAAGATTTGTGCAGAGCATGCCATTACACAATTTGCCTATAGTCCGCTTTTTTATTTGAGAAAGGCACAGGCAATTTCTGCTCTTGGTCAGCTGAAAGAAGCGTTAAAGATTTTGAATCAGATCGAGAAGTGGGAAGCCCCGACTTGTGAATTGCTTCTAACTAAAGCGTCCATTTTTAGTCAACTGCGAGATCAGAAAAATGCCATAAAGTATTTTAAACAGGCTCTTTCTCTTTCAGAACCTGAAGACAGGGATGAGATTTACCTGGATTTGGCAATGGAATATGTGAATTTAGGAGATTACAAACATGCGGTAAGTATACTAAAGGAGGCGATTGCCAACAATCCCCATAATGAAGGTGCGATTTATGAAATAGCGTTTTGTTATGATCAGCTGGGGGAATACGAGCAGGCTATCAAGTGTTATTCTGATTTTCTGGACGAGAATCCGTATTCTTTTACGGCGTGGTATAATCTGGGCAATGCCTATTCAAAACTGGAAGATTATGATAAGGCTATATGGGCATACGATTATTGTCTGGTCATAAACGAAGATTTCGGCCCGGCATGCTTCAATTTGGGTAGCGCCTACCTTTCTTCCGAAGAATACACAAAAGCCGTAACATATTTGGAAAGGTGTATTGAATTGGATGGAGAGGATGCTGTGGCACTTTCATATCTGGGGGAGGCCTATGAGCAATTAAATGAATTGGCGAAAGCACGTCATTGTTATTCAAGAAGTGTTGAACTTGCACCCGCTTTGCCTGATTCATGGTTGGGCTTAGGTATTTTGGAAGATCTCGAAGGAAATACGGAAGAGGCCCTAACCTTTTTGCACAAAGCTGCCGAGCTCGATCCTGAGAATGCCGGTGTTTACCATGTATTGGCAGGAGCATATGAAAAATTGAATGATTTTGATGCCGCAGAAGAATATTACCGTCTTTCGCTTAGGCTTGATCCTTCAGATGAGGAGTGTCTGATAGATTTTCTTCAACTGTTAAGTGATTCTTCCATACTTGAAGCATACCGCTTTGTTAAAGAATTCAAGCATGAAAACCAACAAAACAAAATTGTTCCATTACTGGAAGTAAATATGTTATGGTTGATGGGAAAAAGAAGCGAAGCTTTGGAATTGTTTAAGGCGTGCGTTGAGGACGATAGACTTAAGGCAAAAGAAATATTCATCATTAATCCCGATCTGACTAATGTTGAGGAATTCGTACATTTAACCGAAGATTGACAAGGCATGAACTTTGAATTACCATACATTCCTTCGCGGAGTGAAAAACCGAGACAAAAAGGAATAACAATGATGATGGATAAGGGTCTCAGTCTTAATGAGGCTGCCGATTTTGTCCAGGCATCCGGTCACTTGACAGATCTCGTAAAATTTGGGTTCGGAACGGCATACGTCACAAATGACCTTCAAAAAAAATTGGATCTTTATCGCGAGGCGAATATTAAGCCTTATTTCGGTGGAACTTTGTTCGAGGCATTTTATGCCCGAGGTCGCTTTGAGGATTATCTGAGATTATTGGATAAATTTAAATTGGATACTGCTGAGATCTCAGATGGTTCGATTATTATTCCTCACAATGAAAAGTGTGAATTGATACGAAAAATGGCTAAAAATTTCACTGTTCTTTCTGAGGTTGGCTCCAAAGATGAAGGAATTCTTATTGCTCCAGGAAAATGGATCAAGATGATGAGTACGGAACTCGAGGCAGGTAGCTGGAAAGTCATCGCTGAAGGTCGTGAAGCCGGAAATGTAGGTGTTTTTAGGCCGAATGGAACAGCGCATACCATGCTGATCAACCGTATTATTACTAAAGTAGCACCTGAAAGCATTTTGTGGGAAGCCCCGCAGAAGAATCAGCAGGTGTGGTTCATTAAATTGTTTGGTGCAGAAGTAAACCTCGGAAATATAGGTCCAAATGAATTGATTCCTCTGGAATGTTTGCGTCTTGGTTTACGCGGTGATACCTTTTTTGAATTCCTTCCAAAAGATTACGCTGATCGTTTGAAGCAAGTAAATGATGAGGAAGAAGAAATAGAGGTCGACTCAGAATGAATTTTCGTAAACTGAAAGAAATTCCGGGGCACACTGCAGGCATTTACTCACTGGATTTTGACGAAAATTACCTTTATTCTGCAAGTGCAGACAAATTTGTAGCACGTTGGAAAATAGATGAAGGGATTCAGGACAGCTTTTCAATTCGCTTTGAGAATCCTGTTTATGCGTTACGATTGTTTGATGAAAAGTCGAAATTGGCGGTGGGATTGTCGAATGGAGACCTGCACTTTTTTGATCTTTTGAGCCGTAAAGAACTAAAGTTCTTTGTTCAACATCGGAAAGCTATTTTCGCACTATCTGAAAATGCTAAACTGCGACATTTATATGCTGCCGATGCGGATGGGAATATCTCTGTTTGGGACACCGAAACATTGGAATTATTAGCGTATTTGCCATTCGATTGTGGTAAGATCAGAAGAATTGCCGTTAGTCAGGATGGATTGAATGTTGCACTTGCCTGTCAGGATGGTCAATTGCGTATTTTACGGGCAGATACATTGAGTGAGGTGACAGATTTAAAGGCGCATGGGGAAGGGGTGACATCGGTCTTATTCGATCCAAAAGATTCGAACATACTTTTTAGCGGAGGTAAGGATGCCTATTTGAAAAAATGGGATCTAAAATCAGAAACATGTGTTCGCTCGATTCCGGCACATAATTACGCCATTTATGATCTAATATCGTTGAATAATGGCGAAACATTAGTGTCTGCCAGTCGCGACAAAACGATCAAGATCTGGAAACCTGAGAACTTGAATATCGTTCAGCGTTTGGATTTTAAATGCGGTGGACATCGACATTCCGTGAATGCACTTGTTTCACTTGATCAATCTACTTTTACTTCGGCTTCAGATGACCGTAAAATGATCGTTTGGGGTTTGGAGGAGGAATAGGTTTAATTCACCTTGATTTACGATCGGCTCCTAATTCCTTCAATCTTTTGGAATGCGAACGAAAGGCTTTTATGAACGAAGGTTTTAGATTGTATTCCATGCCATATTCCCGAGCGACTTTTTCAACGATGGGAGCAATCTTGCGATAGTGTATATGACACGTATTGGAGAAAAGGTGATGTTCGATCTGAAAATTTAGTCCACCTACATACCAATTCAAAAAGTGATTGTTTCTCGCGAAATCTGAAGTGGTCAGAAGCTGATGAACTTCCCATTCGTTAGGAAGGGTTCCGTTTTCATCCGGTAAGGGTTGTTTCGCTCCCTGAACGACATGTGCCATTTGGAAGATCGTACTCATGATCATGCCCGCGGTAAGGTGAAGGATACAAAAACCGATGACCACCTGATACCATCGATATTCCGTTATCCAAATGGGTAGTCCGATTAAAACCGAGAAGTAGATCAGTTTGGTAGCAATGAGTTTGATGACCTCCATTGTTGGGTTGTGCCCTTGATTCTTGGTGATGCCTTGTCGATTGAACTCGATCAATTGTCTGATGTCGGTTATAAGCTTCGCAAGTGTCATGAAGCCGTAAAAAAAATAGGCGTACAGGTATTGGAACCGATGGATCTTCTGGATAGGAGCGTGCTCGCATAACCGAAGCGTAGCCTTCGATTCAATGTCCTGATCGTATCCATAAATATTGGTAAAGGTATGGTGCAGTAGATTGTGCTGAATCTTCCAGTTATAGGTATTGCTTCCGAGCAAGAACATCGTAGAGGCAAATAAGGTATTTACCCATTTTTTATTTGAGAAGGCGCCATGTGCAGCATCATGCATTACCGACATGCCTATTCCTGCTTCCCCAATACCTATGATGACCACCAAAAGTGAAGACAGAAGTAAGCTAGGCTGGTAAACTAAGATGAAAATGAAGGGTAAAAGATAAAGCATGATCATCACTATAGCTTTCAGAATCATGCGTCCATCGCCTTTTATAGATAAGTCTTTTTCCTTGAAGTAGGCATTCACCCGTTGTTTTAATTCCTTGACAAACGCTTTTTGATGTGGGTCGTCAGAAATGAATTTCAGCGATTTCATTTATCAGATTCTTTTTTGAATTTGTAATGTGAATTCAAATTCAAAAGGACAAAAAGAACAAGAAAAAAAATGGGTGATTCATCAAAGAATTAGATGATATACAGCCAATAGATGTAAGCTGAAATCCAGCCCAATTCCACTTTATTGCCCGAAGAGAACGATTAGTTTAAAACTCATTCAACACCTCAAGAGTGGTTATTTTAAGGATTCTAAAATTTTCTTTCTTAATGCTTCTTCCTCCATCGCTCCATTTTGCTTCCACACTTCTTTTCCATCTTTGAACAAGATGAAAACCGGTACGGCTTGAATCTGATATTTGGCTGCTAACTCGGTGCTTTTATCTACGTCAATGCGCAACACTGCCGCTTTGCCTTTGAATTCTTGCTCCATTCTATCGATGATTGGGGTCATTTTTCGGCAAGGAGAGCACCACACCGTGTGAAAATCAACTAGGACCAATTTGTTTTTTGCCAACAATTTATCGAATTGCTTTGCGCTCATTTGCTGTATGTGCTCGTCTTTCGTTACAGCTCCTGCAGTCAACGGATTTCCATTCGCTTGCCAGGCCGAGATACCACCTTCGAGATTGTACACATGTTTAAATCCATTTTGAACCAGGATTTCCGCAGCTTGTGCACTTCTGCCACCTGCTTTACAATACACGAGTATGTTCTTGGAACGATCCATTACTTTGATCTTCTTCTTGAATTCGGGATCGTAAAAATCGATGGTACTTGCCTGATCTATTGTTCCTCCAGCTGTTTCCTCCGGAGTGCGCACATCCAGAATAATCGTGTTTCCTCCGGAAATCAATTCTTTGAATTTAGCCACATCCACATTTTGTACACTTACCGCTCCCGGCTGATTTTGCGAGGTGCAATTTGGTAAGAGAAAAAGTATACAGAACAGAGTAGAGGCAAAGGCAAGATGTTTCATGTCAAGTTGATTTTAAATCGATGGGTACGAAGGTAGGGATATTGTGAATTGAGCAAAGTGACTTTTGTTACATAGAAAAGGTCTATCCTCCTTTCATCATCTCTTTCCTTTCAATAATTCAATCATTTCATCTTTTTGTTTTAGAAGTTGTTTATACAGCTCTTCAACCCGTTCAATTTCTGTATTGTTGTAAGCGACAAATTGCCCTCCATGTTGCTCTTGAATGTAGTTGTTAAAAATCATGCTCTCATTGAAAGACAATAATTGACTCAAGCTTACAGAAAGGGCTTTCGATATTGCTACGAGCGTTTCAAATTTAGGAGACAATTCTCCCTTCTCTATTCGGCTAATGGTTTTCTGATCGACGTTTATTTCGTCCGCAAGATTTTGCTGTGAAAAGCCTTTTAGCTCACGTATTTTTCGAATGTTTTCTCCAAGTTCTTGATTTGTCATGCCTAAAATAGTTTGATTACGCCTAAAGTAGAAAATATATTGATTAGTTGTTTGTTTTGACATGCAGATATTTGTCAACAATAGTTAATCTATTAGAAAATAAGGGAGTAAACTGCTAAAAATTACCGGTTATGTCAGATTTGAAATGAAAATATTGTGGAAAGCCATATGTTTATGGATTCACTTGTACACACAGTCCAAATAAAAAGCACGTGGCTCTAGCAGATGGGAAGCACTGCGTGTACTGCGGAAAAAAGTTCGTTGCAGGCTTCTCGTGTTCCAGTAGTCCTACCAAAAAACATCAGTTGGACTCATAATTCTAAAAAACGAACACCGACATGTATTTAAGAGAAATAGACTCGCTGTATAAGCGAATGGATGAGCAAATGAATAAACCAGAAGAAGGTCGGTATGTGATCTATGATGGTGTAATGAATCCGGAAAAATATTTTTCAGGTACAGTTCGATTGGCTTGGATGCTCAAAGAACCGTATGACTCCGAAAACGGTACAGGCGGTGGTTGGAGTTATTTTGACATGTTTTCGGAAGGGAAGGATTTGTATGTGGAGCAGTTTCATAAAGGACACAAATCAACATGGCACCCGATGATTTACATTTCCTACAGTCTTCACAATAATTATCCAAAATGGGAAGAAATGAAATACATACGTGAAGATCATAGCATGTGTGATATTGTTAGACAGGTAGCTTTCATCAATGCCCAAAAATTACCTGCTAAACATTATACTAGAACGTATTACAATGATTTGTGGGAGTCAGTGTCTCAACACTCTGAAATACTCAAGTCTCAGGTTGAACTATTAAATCCTAACATACTTATATTCTGTAACACCATTGAATTGTATAAAGACATCCTCAACTTGGATCTGAGTAGGCTCCAACGAGCTGGGACATGTCAATACCTCGAAAAGGAAGGAAAATTGTTTGTTTCTGCATATCACCCATCACAACGAACGGTTTCAAGATGTCAATATGTGAATGATATTGTAAATGTCGTATCTAAATTTTCAAATTCTATTATATAAAAGATGTTGATCAAAAAACCATTACTTATAACGGTGTTTGTAATGAACTATTTGTGTTTTTATGGACAAACGCAATATGCAGTAACTACCACCAATTTGAATTTAAGGGAAAATAACTCAAAAAACTCTAAAGTTTTAAGTGAATTGAGTCAAGGGGACACCTTAGAAATACTATCTGAAGATGGTTCATGGACAAAAGTGAAAAAAGTGAGCTTAGAGGGCTATGTCTCATCTGAATATCTAGCTAAAATAGACATGAAATCCAGTCTAAATAATGATATGAAAAACGAATTTAAAGATCAAATTGGATTTGTTGCCGGGTTTAAATATGTTTTTAAACATACTTTCCTATTACTGTTTATTATTTTAGCAGTCTACACGACTTATAAGCTCCGCAGACCAGACGCGCGTTTTAAAACGGGCTATCGTGAAGGCAAAGTAAGTCATTTTGGATTATTAAAATTGGCGCTTTATTCAGCTTTAATTTCTGTTTTAACTGGTTTCATAGGAGGTTTGATTAGCATCTTCCATTAACATGTTGAACAAAATCACCTCAGCTTCATCCGTTTTCTACTTGTTTATAAATGGAAAACTTGAAGATATTCTGACTCCTTGGAATATAAGTTTAGATTTTCAGCAAGAGACTATCACTATCATCAAAAGAAATTGGTATCTCATAGGCAACAATGAGTATATTCATGCCTTTCGATTTATCAGGGCTGTAAATGTTCATCAGAGAATTTTTGGTGCAGATATCGAAATCAGGTCATTTGGAAATATCTCCAAAGCCATCTGTCTCAAAAAGAATGATGCCAACATCATCAAAGAAGCATTAATCCAATACAATAAATCCAAAAAAGGCGGCTTTATTATCACTTAACACTTTTTGTTGCTATTCACTGCCCCCCCCGCTCCGCATCGAAGGGTATGTCATTAAAAGTGTTTGGAACTTATGGAATCGTCATGAATATGGATTATTCGAGAGACATTACCTTCTTACATTGTTACAATCCCCGCTCCGTAGGTTTCACTTCGTGTCTGCTGCGCGGTTGCAATCCTGCGGAAAAATTCTTGAATCGTTATTGTGTAATTGATGCTAGCCGCTGGATTCGCTTTGCGGCTTCTTCGAGGTTCAAATCCTGCGAAACCTATTTGATAGTTTGAAGCCTTAACGGTATGCAAAAAACTTCTGGAAGTATTGACTCCCGAGTTTGATAATTGCCGGCCGAAGAATACCTCCATTCAAAATCATCTGATACAAAGTCTTCATTGACAGGATTATTATGAATATAATTGATCTTGTCCCAAATGAATTTTTCATTAAAAAGCTCGATCGCATGGTTTCCTGTCTGCCAAAATTTGAAACTTTTGTGCTTAGTGCTTTCATCCGCAGCTTTCGAGAATTCTTTTAACATCCATTCTCTTCTGGATTCAGGTTCGTTCATTATTTGATTCACTATTTTCTTTGCTGAAAATTTTTAAAAGTCCCGAATGTCATCCTTCAATTCAAAGGGTTCATTACAATTTGAAATCAAGTGCAAATGATTTGTCATCAAACAAAAACAGTAGATATTTAATCCCTTGTTGGCGATGCAATAACGCAATGATTCAATAATGGCATCTTTATGATTTTTTCTTGTAAACACATCAATCCAACCTACAACTGTGAGAGTTAGGAAATAACTTGTATTCTTTTTTATAGTATGCTTAACACCTTGGTTCATACTATCTAAATTTGTGAAAATTTCCGCAGGATTCCCTTTTTGGCTTCTTCGAGTTGCAAATCCTGTAGAACACTGGTTTACATCTTTGAAACAAAAAACAACCCACATGAATATACCTCACAAAATATCGGGCGTATCGGTTCTTATTATTTATTGGTCAATTAATTTAAAGTTTGAATTTCTTAATTTTATCTCCTTTTAAAGAATTAACAATATATACATGACTATAATCAGATTATTTATCTTTCTATTTGTTGTTTTGAGCTTTAACAATCTATTGGCACAAAAAAGCAGTGATGTAAATCCCGATCATAACGAGATAGATTCTAGACCTTACGCCAGATATTGGTGGTTTGCCTCCATTATTAAGGAGGAAGATGTTAAATATAATCTTGACTGGCTTAAAGCGAATGGTTTCGGCGGTGTTGAAGTGGCTTGGGTTTATCCGTTGAATAGATTCAACAAGATGGATACTACCTACACCCCACGTCAAGAATGGCTTAGTCCAGAATGGACAGAAATTGTGAAGTATACGAAGATATATGCTGATTCCATCGGTCTTGCATGCGACCTAACCTTTGGTACACTTTGGCCGTTCGGTGATGCTAGTGTTCCCTATGAACAAGCCACTCAAAGATTTGGAGACACTAAGTGGAGACAAGAAATCACTCGCTCATGGCAGCATCCTAAACCGGGTTACGTAATTGACCATTTATCTCAAAAAAATTACCAGCCTTATTTTGATAGGCTCTTAAATTCGTTTCCAAGGCCAAAAACAAACCTTTCGACCTCTTACTTTATTGATAGTTGGGAAGTTGAAACAGAAAAATTGTGGTGTGGCGGATTTGCGGAAGATTTTCAGAAAAAATTCGGGTATGATATTATTCCTTTTATGGACTCTATTTATTCGCCTCGATACAGCTCATATCACTACGATTATATGAGTCTAGTTTCAGACAAAGTCTTGAAATTTTATCATGACTACGATTCAACATTAAATTCGGTTGGAGTAGTATCCAGAGGACAGGTTTCTGGGGCACCTTGTGATTTGATTTCAGGCTATGCCAAATTAGATATTCCGGAGGGAGAATCCATGCTCTTTGAACCGGAATTTTGCTCTATTCCCGCGTCATCGGCATTATTGTCCGGAAATAACACTGTTACAGCAGAGTCTTTTACATGTATTTACGGATGGCCTAAAGATTATATGCGAAAGGAACAATGCGCTGATTTAAAGCTAGTAGCTGATGCACTCCTGGCCAATGGTGTAAATCATTTTATTTGGCACGGTAAGGCACATAATCCGAAAGATCAAGATACGGTTAATTTTTATGCCACAACGCATATTGGTGATAAAGGAAATCTAGCTCCGGAAATAATCCCTTTCAATAAGTACTTGGAAAAAATATCGGGTTACATGAAGAGAGGCTCGAACTACTCAGATATCGCGGTTTATTTGCCAACTGAAGATGCTTGGACTTCTGGAGTAATGACCAAAGAGAAACAATTTATCTGGGCATGGGGGTATTATGAAATGCGTTACGTCTATTTTCCTGAGGAATTAGATGCCTACAACCCTACATGGATTAATCGAGATTTTTTGGAAAAATCAACCTTCTCCAATAATTTATTGAAGGTCGGCAATGCCAAATATAAAGCCTTATATATCAAGGCTGAATATTTGGACTACAGAACACTAAAACGTGTTCTTGAACTTGCAGAAGCTGGATTGCCCGTTGTGTTGAAACATGAACCAAAAGAACCTGGAGCAGTACCTCATCCCGACTACAAAGGTTTAGTTGAGCGACTCAGTAAAATCAAAAATGTAACTACCGAAATCCCCAAAAACATTGTTCCTTTTGTTAAAGGCACGAAGGTGCCTCGGCATTGGTGTCGAAAAGACAACGATTGCTTTTATGTTTTCTTTCCAAATCCAAAATCAAATAAGATTAAGTTCCCTATGGATTATGGGCAGTCTTTAGAAACCGAAACCAAAACCCTACCTGTAGAACTGAATTACGAAAACAAAAAATACACCTTGGATCTTGTGTTCGAACCTTACCAATCCTTGCTGTATAAAATTGAAAACGGTAAATTAGAAAAGATCAACATTGAATTTATTCCGAAAATACCTCAAGTTAAAAAAAGACCTGATAATTATGTCGCACCTTGGTTAGTGAAATAAGGTAGAGTAAGAGTTGAAATGAATAGTTTAAATTATAACTTTCCGAAGGCAATTACCTGGGGCAATCTGACACAAAAGCACATTTAAACTTAATTATTCTATTCCGGCGTATATGAAATTATTCAATCCAAATTACCCATCAATAGACGATCTGAGACAAAAGGCAAAGAGAAGTATCCCTCGATTCGCTTTTGAATATCTCGATGGTGGGTGCAATGAGGACGTCAATTTGCACAAGAACACCGATGAGCTTCGAAAAGTTGAATTAAAACCAATTTATTTCAGCAACCACAAGAGCTCAATTATGAAAACAGAACTGTTTGGACATACATATGATGCTCCAGTAGGAATTGCACCGGTTGGGTTACAGGGCTTAATATGGCCTAATGCTGCTGAAATATTGGCCAAGGCTGCTAACTACCACAACATACCTTTTGTACTAAGTACAGTTAGTACATCGAGCATTGAGCGGATAGGTAAAATAACTGAAGGTAAGTTTTGGTTTCAACTTTATCATCCTACAGAAAATAGTATGCGAGATGATATTTTGTTAAGAGCTAAAAATGCAGGGTGCGAGGTGCTATGTTTGCTTTGTGACGTCCCTAGTTTTGGTTATAGACCACGTGATATTAGAAACGGACTCGCGCTACCTCCAAAAATGACGATTAAAAACATACTTCAAATTCTAGGTAACCCCAACTGGGCTTTTAATACGCTTTATTACAGCCAACCGAACTTTGCTACGATGAAAAAATATATGCCAAAGGGGCTTGATATGAAAGCTTTAGGAGCATATATGAATCAGACATTTTCCGGTAAATTAGATGAAAAACGCATTGCTGAAATTCGTGAAAAGTGGAAGGGAAAATTGATATTAAAAGGCGTAGCCTCTGAGGAGGATGCGCAACTAGCTATTAAATTAGGTTTAGATGGAATAATCGTTTCTAATCATGGCGGACGACAACTGGACGTAGGTCAGTCCTCAATAAAAGCATTGGAACCAATTGCAATAAATTACAAAAATAAAATCAAGATTATGTTGGATAGTGGTTTGCGTTCAGGTCCCGATATTGCAAGAGCTATGGCATGTGGTGCTGATTTTACCTTTATGGGGAGGTCCTTCATGTACGGTGTTGCAGCGCTTGGTAAAGAAGGCGGTAACCATACAATTAGTATTCTCAAGATTCAATTGCAGCAAATAATGGATCAGATTTGCTGTGAAAAAATAACGGATCTTGAAAAATTTAGAGTTTAACGTGATCTTTCAGTTCCCAATCTACCTTGAACACTAATTTTTCATTTTTAATATTAAGAAACACGTAATTCATGCAAGCGATATTAGGAATCATTTTTCATACAATTGGCGGTATTTCCTCGGGTAGTTTTTATGTGCCATATAAAAAAGTTAAAGGATGGGCTTGGGAGAGTTATTGGATAGTAGGAGGTCTGTTTTCTTGGTTATTACTTCCTCTACTCGCTGCTTTTTTCACAATACCTAATTTTGTTGAGGTTATATCCCGAAATAGTGATTTGGTAAAATCTGTGACTTTCACAATGGGTATGCTATGGGGTATTGGTGGTCTTACTTATGGGCTTGGGGTACGTTACCTCGGAATGTCATTGGGTAATTCAATAGTATTGAGTTTTTGTTCAGCCTTTGGTGCACTCGTTCCTGCAATTTACTATGATTTTAACCCGATAGACGGAAAAACATCTTTCACTTCCATGTTGAACTCTGCAGGTGGTCAGGTTGTACTTATAGGAATATTAATTTGTCTGATCGGTATAGCCATACTCGGTAAGGCAGGCTGGATGAAGGATAAAGAATTTTCAGAGTCTGGGAAAAAAGTTGGAGATAAAGATTTTAGTTTGTTCAAGGGATTGCTCATAGCAGTAATCTCGGGAATTTTAAGTGCGTTTTTCAATTTTGGTATAGAAGCTGGAAGACCGATGGCAGACAATGCGGTTAAACTCGGTGCAAATCCTTTGTTTCAAAATAATATTACCTACGTAGTTCTTCTGTTAGGTGGACTTACAACAAACTTCATCTGGTGTGTATTTCTCAATATTATCAATAAGTCATATCGAGACTATGTCAATATACAAACACCACTTTATTCAAATATTCTATTTTGTGGATTTGCGGGCACATTGTGGTTTTTACAATTTTTCTTTTATGGTATGGGCGAGAGTAAGATGGGAAACGGCGCTAGCTCTTGGATTCTTCACATGGCAACGATCATTTTAACCGCCAATATTTGGGGTCTTTCTTTAAAAGAATGGCAAGCGGTAAGTTCAAGGACTTTTAAGACTTTCGTCATGGGTGTGGTTTTGATTTTCATATCAATTCTTACCGTTGGGATAGGAAATTCACTTTGATTTTTCTCTAATAAATTCGATTTAAAATATTAATTACTCTATAAACTTCAAAATATGAAAGAATTCAAGCACGTGTCATACCTATGGGACGAAAACAAAGAGAAATCAATTGATAACGAGATTGATTTATTCATTTACAGATCCAATCTTCTCGGTTCAGATTTACGGCTGACCAATTTTGGAGGCGGTAATACTTCGGTAAAAATGAAAGACATAGATCCTATTACCGGAGTTGAAACCGATGTGATGTGGATAAAAGGTTCAGGAGGTGATATTGGGACATTAAAAAGATCAGGTTGTGCTGCTCTCTATCTCGATCGACTTCATCAGCTTGAAAAAGTATATCGAGGCATTGAATTTGAAGACGAAATGGTAGATCTTTTCGGTCATTGTATATTTGATTTGAATTCCAAAGCGCCATCTATTGATACTCCCTTACACGGTTTTCTTCCATTTATACATATTGATCATCTTCATCCGGATGCAGCCATAGCCATTGCAGCAGCTAAAGACGGGGAACGAATTACACAAGAACTTTTTGGCGGTAAAATAGGCTGGGTAAAATGGCAACGACCGGGTTTTGATTTGGGTTTGAAATTAAGAAAGTGTCTTCAAGATGCAGCCACTAAGGGAATAGAGTTACGTGGAATTATGCTCGGCTCTCATGGTTTATTTACTTGGGGAAATACGGCCTATGAATGCTATTTGAATACATTGGAGGTTGTTGAAAAATGTGCGGACTATTTGGAGAGAAATTATAATAATGTGTTTGGTGGACAAAAAATAAGTACTTTATCTAAAGAAAAAAGATTAAATCAAGCTTCTAAAATTGCGCCTATTTTACGTGGATTTTGTTCCTCCGAAAGAAGCATGATTGGACATTTTACAGATGACGATAGCGTTCTTGAGTTCATAAATTCAAATGACTTAGAAAAATTGGCTCCACTAGGTACTTCTTGCCCGGATCATTTTTTGAGGACAAAGATCTCCCCTTTAGTTCTTGAACTTGATCCAAATGAAGATATGTCTGATGTTTCAGTTGTTCAAGTAAAACTTAAACCGGCATTTGAAACTTATCGTCAAATGTATAAGGAGTATTACGATGATTGTAAGCACGCTGATTCGCCTGCAATGCGGGATCCAAATCCTGTCGTCATTTTATATCCAGGTATCGGTATGTTTACTTTTGCAAATAATAAAACTACAGCTCGTTTGGCATCGGAGTATTACATTAACGCGGTTAACGTGATGAAAGGCGCGGAGGCCATATCTTATTACACAGCTTTACCCAAGCAAGAGGCGTTTGATATTGAATATTGGTTGTTGGAAGAAGCCAAATTGCAGCGTTTGCCAAAGCCGAAAGTGCTATCTGGTAAAATAGCTCTAGTTTCAGGTTCTGCTGGTGGTATAGGCAAAGCAATTGCTAAAAAATTTTTATCCGAAGGGGCTTGTGTTGTAATTAATGATGTAGATGAGGAGAGACTAAATATCGCTAAAACAGAATTTATAAATGAGTTTGGAAGTGATTTAGTCCTAGCAACAACTTTGGATGTCACGAATGAAAATAGCGTATCAAATGCTTTCGATACAGCTAGTTTAGGATTTGGAGGGGTAGATATAATTGTTAACAATGCCGGAATAAGTATCTCAAAATCAATTACGGATCATTCAATCGAGGAGTGGGATAAGTTATATGACGTCTTAGTGAAAGGGCAGTTTATCGTATCAAAAGCCGGTATCGAGGTAATGCGTAAGCAAAATCTGGGTGGGGATATCGTCAACATTGTTTCTAAAAATGCTGTAGTTGCAGGTCCTAATAACCCGGGCTACGGTTCAGCTAAAGCGGCTCAGGCCCACCTCACTCGCCTCATGGCTACTGAACTTGGCGGTGACAAAATCAGAGTGAATACAGTAAATCCGGATGCAGTTATAACGGATTCGAATATTTGGTCAGGTGGATGGGCAGAAGGTCGGGCCAAGGCATACGGCATAACAGTTGAACAATTGCCAACGTATTATGCTAAGCGTACACTTTTGAATGAAATAATACTTCCCGAGGATATCGCTAACGCTTGTTTTGCCTTTGTTGGTGGACTTTTGAACAAATCTACAGGTAATGCAATAAATGTTGATGGGGGAGTTGCAATTGGTTTTTACAGATAAGGTACTTTATCATCTTGTTTAACATACGATAAGCTTGTAGTTTAACTCAAAAGGAAAGATATGCAGTTAAAAAAACAACAAATACTTGACCACAACGAAAAGCTGTTAAGTAAACATCAATCAAAATTACATTATGCTAAAGCTGAAATTGAGTCAGTTGATGAGATAATAAAAAAACTAATTGATTTTCAAATTGCTATCCCTTCATGGGCGCTGGGGACAGGTGGTACTCGTTTCGGTAGATTCGCAGGTGTAGGAGAGCCCCGATTTCTCGAGGAAAAAATGGAAGATGTAGGATTAATCCATGCTTTAAATACCTCATCTGGGTCGATTTCTCTGCACATTCCTTGGGATAGTCCAGAAGACTATAACGCAATTAAGAATTTAGCGAGTCATTTTGGTTTGAAATTCGATGCAGTAAATTCAAATACATTTCAAGATCAACCCAACCAAACCTTCTCATATAAATATGGGTCATTGCAAAATGAGAATTTAAATATAAGGAAACAAGCTATCCAACATAATATTGAGGTTATTCAGCATGGAATCAATCTGGGGTCTAAGTCTATCACGATTTGGTTATCCGATGGCTCCTGTTTTCCAGGTCAACTAAATTTTCGTAGAGCCTATCAAAATACGTTAGAGAGCCTTCAGGAAATATACTCTAATCTTCCATCAGATTGGACCCTACTTCTCGAGTATAAATCATTCGAACCAAATTTTTATTCTATGACCGTTGGTGATTGGGGGATGTCCTATTCATTCGTTCAAAAATTAGGTGACAGGGCAAAAACCTTGGTTGATTTAGGTCATCACTTGCCAAATACCAACATCGAACAAATTGTAGCAACGTTACTTATGGAAGGTAAACTTGGTGGTTTTCATTTTAATGATTCAAAGTACGGGGATGATGATTTAACAGCGGGTAGCATGAAGCCATATCAGCTTTTTCTTATATTTAATGAACTAGTTGAGGGTTTGGATTCAAAAAACATGAATCATGCCTCCGATATGGGTTGGATGATAGATGCCAATCATATTATCAAGGATCCATTAGAAGATTTGCTTCAATCAGTTGAGGCCATAATGATTGCCTACGCTCAGGCACTCTCAGTTAACCAAATGGCGCTTACAGAGGCTCAACTGAATAATGATGTTACTAGAGCGCAAGAATTATTACAAGCTGCTTTTCGAACAGATGTTCGCGCCTTAGTAGCTGAAGCTAGGTTGAGGAGTGGAGGAGCTCTGAACCCTCTGCAGTTATACAGGGACCTGGAGGTTAGAAAAATATTAATTAGCGAAAGAGGCTCCAATACAGTCGCGACAGGATTATGACGAACACTTGTTTAGTTTTTGACATTGGTAAAACAAATAAAAAGGCTGTTTTGGTAGATGAAGACTATCAAATCGTCTGGGAGAAAATAGAAGTATTTTCTGAAATTGTAGATCAAGACGGATTTCCTTGTGAAGACTTGACCATGTTATGCAAGTGGGTTATGGAGACATTTGATTCGGTCCGAGAGAATAAGCTTTTTCGTTTAAAGGCGATTAATTTTAGTGCCTATGGTGCAAGTTTTGTTCATTTGGGTGATGATGGCCAAGTACTAACTCCGTTATACAATTATTTAAAACCTTTTCCGGAAAACTTGGCTACATCATTATACACTAAATATGGTGGTGTTGAAAAATTTTCTTTGGAAACAGGATCTCCAAACTTAGGGAACCTAAATTCAGGTTTACAACTCTTGCGCTTCAAAATTGAAGAAATGGATGTCTTCTCAAAAGTAAAATACAGTTTACATTTTCCGCAGTATTTAAGTTTTTTATTCACCAAAACATATACCTCGGAACTAACAAGCATAGGATGTCATACGGCCCTATGGGATTTTAAATCAAATAATTATCATAGTTGGGTCATCAAAGAAAATCTTTCAGTAAAGCTTGCTCCCATACGCTCGACTGAAAAAACAATTAAGGTAAATGAATTTGAGTTAGGAATTGGTATTCACGATAGTTCATCGGCTTTAGTGCCATACTTAATTTCTATTGAAGAACCCTTTCTATTGTTATCTACTGGTACTTGGAGTATATCCTTAAATCCGTTTGATAATACACCATTAACGTTCGATGAATTAAAAAAGGATTGTTTGTTTTTTTTGAATTACGAAGGGAAGCCTGTGAAAGCATCTAGATTTTTATTAGGACTTGAACATGAACAAAGAACCAAAAAATTAACTGAATATTTTGGTTTGCCTTATGACACGTATAAAAGCGTAAATTTTGAGTATAAGATAATTCAAAAATTTAAGAATAATAAAGTTGATTCAAAAGGCATTAAACATGATGTTTTAAAACAAAATCTAGATGAAGATACCCAAATTGAAAACTATGGGAGCTTTGAAGAGGCTTATCATCATCTAATTTACAAGCTGGTATGCAAACAAATTAATTCTACAAAATTAGTCATGAATGGTATCGCAGTTAAAAAGATTTTCATAACAGGTGGCTTTAGCAATAATTCAATTTTTATGAATCTGTTGGCAGATGAATTTTCAAATATTGAGATTTTTGCCGCTAATGTACCTCACGCAAGCGCCATTGGAGCCGCTATGGTTATTAATAAATCCTGGAACAAAAAATGCATACTGACGAATAATATTCGGGTAAAAAAATACGCGAAACACTCTCCGGAAGTTTGAGTGTATTGTTAAATAGAAAAAGCAAACTACTTACGCAACCTGCTTTTTCTTTTTGTGCGCACGACTGGATTCGAACCAGCACACCTGTTGGCACCACCCCCTCAAGATGGCGTGTCTACCAATTTCACCACGTGCGCGCTGAAATGTGGGTGTAAATATAGCGAAACTTAAATTATTCGTCTAAAACAAGAGTTAACTAAACCTCAATTTAAGTCGGTTTAGAGATGAAAAATCAAGTTACTTTATGTGTGATTATCATTGCCCCTGTCCGAGTGAATAAGCCGGTTTGCCGTCAAACTCATAGAGGTTCTCCGTTTTAACAACATCAATTTTTGCATCTAATGCCCTGGATAATAAACTAATGATGTGATTGTGAAATAATGATTTTCCTTCTTGTGGTTTAAATCTGCAACGCCAATGATCTGTGCAATAGGTTTCTTTGAATCCGTCAGGCCACACCTTGATGCCTCGATTTGTAATCATCGTAAGATGTTTGTTTTCAGAATTGATACTTTGTATTTTCTCTGCTAATTCATTAGGGTCTGTTCCGTTCCAATGAACAAATAGGTCGACACCAACCAATGTTTTGGTTTTAGCTGGTTTTTTCTGGTACTTTGGAAGGTTGAGTACGGTGTCCTTCGCATAAGATACAGATTTTAAATGAGAAGGTTGTTTTCCTAGATTTGAAATAACAGCTTGGGCAAATTCTTTTGTTCCAACTTTTTCTTTACTCACTCCTTCTTTGTAGATATCATATGTGTGAATACCTTCTTCTATCGTTTTCAACAATGCGTTTTGAACTTTTTCCGCAATTTCGGTTTGTCCAATGTGATTCAACATCATGATAGCACCTTGCAATAGTCCTGAAGGATTGGCCATGTTTTGGCCTGCGCGTCTTGGTGCTGAACCGTGAATAGCTTCGAACATAGAGCATTCATCTCCGATGTTGGCAGATCCGGCCAGTCCAACAGATCCTGCGATTTGAGCTGCGACATCAGACAGTACATCTCCATACAAGTTGAGGGTTACAATAACGTCAAACACTTCCGGAGTGTCAGCCATTTTTGCTGCACCAATATCAATGATCCAGTGCTCGTTTTCGATTTCCGGGTATTCAGATGCAATCTCGTCAAATACCTGATGAAATAAGCCATCTGTTTGCTTCATGATGTTATCTTTTGTGAAGCATGTTACTTTCTTTCTTCCGTAAACTTTTGCGTATTCAAAGGCATATCGTATTATTTTTTCACATCCCGGTCTACTGATTAGTTTGAGACATTGAACTACTTCATCTGTCTGTTGATGCTCTATTCCGGCATATAAATCTTCCTCGTTTTCTCTAATGATTACGATGTCCATATCTGGGTGTTTTGTTTCTACATATGGATGTAAACTAACACAAGGACGAACATTTGAGTATAGTCCCAGAAACTTACGAGTAGTAACATTTAAACTTTTATATCCTCCTCCTTGTGGAGTAGTAATAGGGGCTTTAAGAAATACTTTGTTTTTTCTAATTGTATCCCAAGATTCCTGAGCTATCCCTGATGTGTTTCCTGACAAATACACTTTCTCACCAACTTCTATTTCGTCAATTTCTATAGGTGCACCCGCTGCCTTAATAATTTCAAGGGTTGCATCCATGATTTCAGGACCGATTCCATCTCCTTTTGCTACTGTAATTCTTGTCATAACATCGATATTAAAATTATTCGATACAAAAATCAGTATTATGAATGATATATTGTTACTTATAGTTTAAATAAATCAAATTAAATATTCAAGAAAGTTATCCCGGAACTGACATATTCCTATAAAAAGCAGATTCATAAAATGATAACGGACTTAGCCGTCCATAAAGAACAGATTAAGACATGGATAAAACACGCCTATTTGTCAGCTCGCTTGATCCAATACGATGAGCAGGCATAAACTATTCATGAAAACCGCACATCCTCTATGAATTTTTCTTTTGTCATCATGCCAACCTCCAATGTGTAATGTCCGAATTCTTCTGAAACAACGCCTGTGATGCGGTAGATGCCTTTACCATAAAAGGGATATTTATGAGCTACTTCCGGAAAATGGACGGTCTCTAGAATATCGCCCTGCTGATCTATAAAGGTTCCGAAATACATGGGGTCACCTTTGGAAGTGTAGGATTTTTTCAGTGCTATCAGATAGCCATAGATCGTGATCTTCAATCCCGGATGGCCATGAAGGGCTTTGGCTGATGAATGAGGTAATCGTTTTTCAGCAAGGAGATCAAAAGTATTGCAAAGTGGAAATCCAAGTAATTCTATTTGTTCGAATGCCTGTTCGAGGTCTTGCTCGCTGAGGGAAGGAAGTTTGAACTGTTTACGTTCTTGCTCGAACAGTTGAGGTACAAGTTCCTTGTCTTTCACTTTATTATGGTACATGTGCGCCTTCCAGAGTAATTGTTTGCGTGTTTCCGGAAAATCCTGAAGTCCGCCGATTCTTATGATAAGTACTAATTGTTCAAGAGGAAGGTAGCATCTCTTCATCAGGTCTTCAAAGTTTTTGAAAAGTCCGTTGTTCTTTCGCTCTTTCAATACTTTTTGAATCAGGACCATTTCCAGTCCATCTACTAGAATAAATCCAAGAATCAGTTCTTTCCCTCTAAGAATACATTCATAATCTCCGTGATTCAGTGAGGGAGCAAGAATAGTCGCACCCCAACTTCTGGCCTCATGAACGTAGACTTCTGTTCGGTAATATCCCCCGAAGTTGTTGATGCAGGCTGTCATGTATTCGAGCGGGTAATGCGCTTTCAGATACAAGCTCTGGTAACTTTCAACGGCGTAGGACGCAGAATGTCCTTTGGAAAAGGCGTAACCGGCAAAACTCTCAATCTGCCTCCAGATATCGCTGATGAGGGCATCTTTGTGTCCTTTTTTTCGGCAGTTGGAGAAAAACGTTTCTTTTACTTTATCAAATTCTGCTCGCGAACGAAATTTACCCGACATTCCGCGGCGCAATACGTCTGCTTCTGCGAGTGATAGTCCTGCGAAATGATGCGCTACTTTGATTACGTCTTCCTGATAGACCATTACGCCATACGTTTCGGGCATGATCTCCTGAAGTACGGGCGGTGCTTCTTTGCGTTTTTCGGGATACCGATGACGTAAAATGTATTCGCGCATCATGCCCGAATGCGAAACCCCCGGACGAATGATCGAACTGGCTGCAACAAGTCCAAGATACGTATCGACTTGCAATTTTATCATCAACATGCGCATCGCCGGGGATTCGACGTAGAAGCAGCCCATGGCTCTGGCGGAGCGAAGTAATTCTTTGATCTTTTTATCCTGTTTGAAGTAAGCAATGTCATGGATGTCGTGTGGTGGATTTTCCGGTTGGTTGTAGGTGATTATTTCCAGTGTATCATGAATTTTACCTAATCCGCGTTGACTCAGAATATCGAATTTATATAGCCCAACATCTTCTGCTTCGAGCATAGAAAATTGGGTGGTTGGAAAGCCTTTTGGCGGCATGAACGTAGCAGAATACCAGGTCATCGGTTTTTCGCTGATGACGATTCCACCGGCATGGACACTCAGGTGAGAGGGGAGGCCATGAATGTATCTGCTGTATTTGATGACGAGCTGTGAAAGTTGATCGAGTTGGTTGAAATCGAACTTTCCTTTGCTTAAAAGATCTATTTCTGATTTTGGAAGGCCGAATACTTTTCCCAGTTCACGAATGGCTGCGCTGTACTGAAATGTGTTATATGTACACAGTAAAGCAGCGTTCGGGTAACGGTCGAAGATGTAGCGCGTTACGTCATCTCTCTCTTTCCAGGAGAAATCGATGTCGAAGTCCGGCGGATTCTTGCGGTAGAGGTTGATGAAGCGTTCAAAATACAGATCGAGTTCGAGTGGATCTACATCTGTGATACGCAGTAAGTATGCAACGATGCTATTGGCGCCACTTCCTCGCCCGACGTAGAAATAACCTTTGGAACGTGCATAGGATGTAAAATCCCACGTGATCAGGAAATAGGAGAGGTAGTCTTTCTCGGCAATGATCTCGATCTCCATTTCGATCCGCGCGATGATCTCATCGGTGACGCTCGGGTAGCGGTAGTCGAGTCCGTCGGCGCAGAGTTGTTTCAGTAATTCGAGATCTTCATCTTTGCTTCCGGTATAGGTGGAGAGATTTTGTGGAATAGCATCATCGCCAAATTCAAAATGCACTTTACAGGATGCGAGTAGCCTGTTGGTTCGTTCGATCAGTTCAGGAAAATCTGAAAAACGGTTTTTGAGTTCCTTAAAGGAAATGAGTTTTTCCTCTTCGTCGGCTTGCTCTTCTTTGGGAAGTTTGGAAAGCAGCACATTTTTGTCTATCGCACGTAATAATCGGTGCGTATTGAAGTCCTTCTTGTTTCGGAAGGTCATGAATTCCAGTGCGATCATTCGTTGAAAAGGCACTTTACTTTTTTGTACCATCAGCCGTGAGAGTTGCTTACTATTCACGCCGATCCATTCGTTTTCTTTCAGTACTGCGGGTTCTTTTCTCCAGGGATAGATCACGATGCAGTTCCCGAGATGAGGTGGTCGTTCCGGAAATGCTTCTACATTGTGCAGGTGCATCGATAAAAAAAGGTTCGCTTCATGTAATCCGCGGTTGTTCTTTGCGATGAGCACATAGCAGCATTCCATTCCATTTCGGATATCGATCCCAATCACAGGATTTATCCCCTGTTTTTGAGCTTCTCGCACATAGTCCAGCGTGGAAGAGGTTGAATTGATATCTGCGAGAAGAGTATGTTTGTAGTTTGCTTCTTTTTGCCAATAAACGATCTGCTCCGGTGATAGGAGTCCGTAACGAAGGCTGAAGTGGCTTTTTAGGAACATTTTTGAACAATGACTTGATTAGTTGTAGCACGGGGTCAGATCGAGTGACAGCCGCCTGTTCTCGATACACGCTGCGCGCACTCGAACAGACGGTGGCTGTTGTATCGAGAACTGATCCGTGCTACTCAGATCCTCCTATTCGCTAACAACGGCGGCGGTTCTCCGCTAAATGGATTCCACCTTCCGATCGTGCGGGCTTCCATGCCAATCGCGCGAATCACTGCCCGGTCACCGAAGCGTTGACGGATCTTGTCTAGTGCCTGGTAAAGTTCTGAGTAGCGTGTGCCATCCTCGAAAAGATTGAGTTGGTGATTTCCCGAAACAAGTGAACTGTAGCGTACTCCGATTAGTCGTACAAGCATACGGCGGTTGTAAAGTCGGTCGAAGAGTTCGGAAACAATCGGCATTAGTTCGTGGTCAGCGGAAGTGTAGGGGATGTGCTTCTGCAAGGTCTGCGTTTGGAAATCGGAGTAGCGTATCTTGACGGTGACGCAAGCTGTGAGTTTGTTTCCCCGTCGCAGTTGGAATGCTAGGTTTTCTGACATAGCTGCCATGATGCCCTTTAGTTTTTGTATATCGATCGTGTCGTGGTCGAAGGTGCGTTCGGTGGAGATCGATTTGCGTTCGTTGTATTGCTCTACTGGCGAATTGTCAATCCCTTGTGCTTTTTTCCAAATTCCGATACCGTTCTGTCCGAGAGCGCTTTCCATCATTTCGATGGGCATTTCCTGGATTGTTTGAATCTTCCGAACGCCTAGGTTGCAGAGTGTTTGATAGGTTTTTAGTCCGACCATCGGGATTTTTTTCACAGAGAGCGGACTCAAAAAAGGCTTCTCATTTCCGTAGTCAATTTTCAATTGGTTGTTTGGTTTTGCTTCTCCTGTAGCAATCTTGGATACCGTCTTGTTCTGCGATAGGCCAAAGGAGATCGGAAGTCCGGTTTCTCGTATGATACGTTGACGCAATTCTGAAGCATATTTTAGTGTTCCGAAGAACTTGTCCATACCGGAGAGGTCTAGGTAGAATTCATCGATTGAGGATTTCTCATACAGCGGCACTTCCTCGCGAATGATGTCGGTGACCATTTTGGAGTAGTTGCTGTAGGTGGCAGAATTTCCCTTGATGACGATCGCTTCCGGACAGCGTTCTTTTGCCATTTTCATAGGCATGGCAGAGTGGATCCCGAATTTTCGGGCCTCATAACTGCACGATGCTACCACCCCGCGGTCACTTGTGCCGCCGATAAGGATAGGTTTGCCTTCCAGACGACTGTCTATAAGGCGTTCGCACGACACGAAAAAGGTGTCGAGGTCCATGTGTACTATTGAGCGCAAACCAGCCATAATGAATGTGTTTTAAATTCGTTCTTGGCTGCATATCGTGTTTTGAACAAGGCTTGCTCAGTTCGGCAAGCCTTGTTCCTTTCTCCAAAAGTAGATTGTTTTCAGATAAAAAATTAAAAAATAATCAATAAAAGATTAAAATATAATCAAAAATTGTCAACAAAGAAAAGTAAGTAGATTGTAAAGTTTTTACGTAGAAAAAAAGAGCTTAGGATTACAAGTGGCTTATCTCTAATTAATTCGATTGCATCCAGCGCAATAGGAATTTATCATACACCTGATAATAAGGCTTTTCACAAGATGAAACGAAGTAGATCATTTCTTTTTGGAGGAGGGCTTCCAGGCTTCTGCTTACAACAGATGGACTCCCGAGTTGGTGTTTGTTGATGAAATCCTGAGAAGTGGGTCGGAACACCATTTCTTCCTTTCCAATGGCCTTTAATAGTCTCCATTGACCTTCTGTAAGTAAATTACGGTATTGAAAAAAAACAGACTCATGTTGCTTAAGAATCTGCCATGCAGCTTCATGTACATCGGATAATTCAATTTTTTTGAGTCCTTTGTAAAATAGTTGATTGCAAAGATATTGCGTGTAGAAGGTGTGTCGAAGCGTCCATTTACAAATAAAGGAAATGCTTTCCTGTGAAATAAATCGTTTTCTTTCGCTGAATTTAGATGCGATGAAGTCAGAATATTCTGTTGTTTCTATAAAGTCTAAGTTCATATTTGAACAGCTGGCAAAAAAAGGTCGCTTGCTGGAGTTGAACATATCGTGCATTAATTTTTGATTGCTGCCACAAAAAATAAAGGACGTGTTTTTTAAAGTCTGAAAGTGTGTTCTCAGTAATGCTTCGGTGTTTTTTTCAGGGTATTCCAGGATTTGCTGAAATTCATCAATAGCAACTACGACTTTGGGTGATTGACTATCCATAAACTGAAATAACTGTTGTAGGGTTGTTTCTTGTTGTTGGGGCGAAGTTACAGCGATGCTTAGCGTAGG
>JBIKYP010000093.1:0-8353 GCA_044355195.1 Crocinitomicaceae bacterium
TGTATAAATATGATCCGGAGTTTTTTCTGGTGACTCGTGAAACACCCTCCTATTTCGCTCAAGAATTTGTGGAGGAATCACTTGATGCTGATTTTGTATCATGGTTGAATTTTCATTATCTTGATGACAAGGTGAGTATCCAACGGTTATGCGAACACCTCTCAATTGAGTTGTTGACAGTTGAAGATATCTATGAAGAAAAGCGCAGACCAAAGTTGGAGGAGTACCCAAACTATCTCTTTTTTTCCGTGCGATCCGCCCTTCCTTCTCATGATCCTGCTTTGCTCCAATTAGACCAGATGAGTTTTATCTTGGGAAAAAGGTATTTGATCTCTTTTCAAAACAGGAGCTCAGATCATTTTACAGATGTGAGAGATCGTATTGAGAAAAAAAGAGGAAAAATACGTTTCAAGGGACCTGATTTTCTGTTGTTTCGTATGCTTGAGGCGATCATCGACAATTACTTTGAAGTTTTAGAATCTATTGGCGATTCTATTCAGGACTTGGAGAATAAACTTGTAAAGTTAACTGATGCGGAAACGCTCAGATTGATTGAGGATGAAAAGCGCAGATTAGTGGAGTTGAAAAAGACGGTTTTACCGGTCAAAGAGGTTGCTTCACAACTTGAAAAATTAAAAAGCCCGTTCCTAGATGCTGAAAATCATCACTACTTTGCTGATCTTAAAGAAAATTGTTTGGCTGTACTTGAAGAGGTAGATGCACATAAACAAATCCTTGAAGGATTGGCAAATCTTTACTATGCTGTTCAAGGACAACGCATGAACGAAACAATGAAAATGTTAACTGTGATTAGCTCCATATTCATTCCGTTGACTTTTATTGCCGGAATATATGGGATGAATTTCGAATATATGCCTGAATTAAAATGGAAATATGGTTATGCTTTAGTTGTTGGAGCCATGATTATCGTAGCGATAAGCATGATGATCTATTTCGTGCGCAAAGGATGGTGGGGAAAAATGAGAAGACCCATCAAAAAATAGCATGCTAAATAAGTAAAGAAAGCAACACGTTCGTAATTCCTCGTCCTACTGTCGTGAACTATTTGACCATTACTTTTGGTGCTGCATTCAAAATATCCTGACTTGTTTCTGCAGCAAATTTCTCAAAGTTTGCTATGAATTTGGCGGCTAAATTACTTGCGGTATCGTCATAAGCATTTTTGTCAGCCCAAGTTTCACGCGGATTGAGTATCTCTGCAGGAACACCTTCACATAATTTCGGCATGGATAACTCGAAAACAGGAAGCTTCTGGTAGGGTACATCATCGAGCTTGCCCGTGAGCGCAGCCGTAATCATTGCTCTTGTGTAGGATAGTTTCATGCGGCTTCCTACTCCGTAAGATCCACCCGTCCAACCGGTGTTGACTAACCATACATTTATGTCTTTTCCATTCAATTTATCACCCAGTAATCTAGCATATTTTGCTGGGTGTAAAGGAAGAAAAGCTGCTCCGAAACAGGCGGAGAAGGTCGTAGTTGGTTCAGTGATTCCAACTTCAGTTCCGGCAACTTTCGCGGTATATCCTGACATGAAATGATACATCGCTTGTTCTTGGGTTAATTTTGATATTGGAGGCAACACCCCAAATGCATCTGCGGTAAGAAAGAATATATTTTTAGGCGAACCACCGATGGAAGGAATTGCAATATTCTCTATATGATGGATTGGATACGAAACACGAGTATTTTCCGTAATCGACCCATCCGTGTAATCTGGGGTGGAACTTTCTCCATGAAATCCAATATTCTCAAGTATTGCTCCGAATTTAATCGCATCATAGATCTGAGGTTCTTTCTCTCTTGTCAGGTCAATCGTCTTTGCATAACACCCCCCTTCAAAATTGAATACAGAGTTTTCCGCCCATCCGTGCTCGTCATCTCCGATCAAACGACGGTTAGGATCGGATGAAAGAGTGGTTTTCCCTGTTCCGGAAAGTCCAAAGAAAATAGCTGTGTCGTTTGTTTTATTCCCAATGTTAGCCGAACAATGCATGGAAAGAACATTTTTTTCATGTGGCAAAACATAATTCAGCACAGAGAAAATACCTTTTTTTATCTCTCCGGTATATCCCGTTCCCCCAATTATAATCATTTTTCGGGTAAAGTTCAATACTGCAAAATTGTGTTGTCGCGTTCCATCGACTTCCGGATCTGCTTTAAATCCGGGTACACAGACGATGTGCCATTCAGGTAGAAATGTTTCTAATTCGCTGTCCTCCGGACGAAGGAACATGTTGTATGCAAACATATTCGACCAGGGGAATTCGGTAATTACTCTGATGTTCATTCGGAATTGCGGATCTGCGCAAGCATAGGTGTCACGAACGTAAACATCACGACCATTTAAATACGCTTTCATCCTGTTGTACAGGGCATCGAACTGAGATGGTGTAAACTTAATATTGACATCACCCCACCAAACATTGTCTGCCGTATTCTCATCACAAACTACAAATCGATCTTTCGGTGAACGACCTGTAAATTCTCCTGTTTCAATGGCAATAGCTCCCGTATCACTGAGCATTCCATGCCCATTGATTATGGTGTCCTCAACAAGTTCAGCAGGACTAAGATTCCAAAATTGATTACCGGTATCAGTGATTCCGATGGACTTTTTAAGGTCGGAATGCTGACCATGTTTTCCGTAAATATTCATACCCCTCTTTTTTCAAAGCAATTGCTCTAATTTGGTCACAAAATTAAGTTAAGCATTAGAAAGGAAGGTAGAGAAATTTCTAATTTTTCCCACAAATAGAATGCTTTTGTTAACAAGACTTCGTAGGAATTTGTTTCCATAACGAGTCCAATTATATCAATTCTCTGAGTGCTTCTATTGCTTCGCGAATGTTATTACGTATTTCTAAAATGGAGGCTTGCATCATGTAGCATGGAGCGGTTACAATCTTATTCTCTTGATCTACTAAGATTTCCTTCACTGTTTTCATTTTAGTGAGGGCTCCTATGCTTTCTAATCCATTTGTGAAATCTGAAATAGTATAGGGGGTTGCTTCGTTATCAGATCCAATGGTCAATTGATATTTGATTCCCGAGCCTTCGAGAGCTTTTGCAATAACAACCGGACTAACACACAAGGAGGCGATCGGCCTTCCTATATTTATCATATTAACTATCAGTAGTTTAACCTTTGGACTTATTTCTCCATTCGGACCATCGAATGCCCATTTTGTAAAGTTCTTTGCGCTACCAAATCCTCCGGGTATCACCAGACCATCAATATCAGAAGGATTGACTTGAGATATCTCTGTGATTGAACCTCTGGAAATTCGCGAGGCTTCAATCAGCATGTTGCGATTTTCAGGCATTTCTTCTCCGGTCAAATGATTAATAACATGATGTTGCGGTTCATCAATTGAAATACAAACAGCTTCCGCACCGATTTCTTCGATTGCGAGTAAGGTCAAGACTACTTCTTGAATCTCTGCGCCGTCATATACGCCGCAACCCGAAATCAAAACTCCTATTTTCATCCTATTTAAATTTATAAGTGATTGTTTTTTCGTAACACATCAGATCCAGGATGATTGTGCTGCCCGATTTTTTTGAGTAACTAAAGTCTTCTATATTAAAGTACAAGTTTTCTGTAACTTCCTTCTGACAGGAATCGCCCATATTATGATGTGCCAATACGATCGCTCTTCTCGGAGGTAAAGATTTTGAAATGCGGGCCGAACCAACTAATGAAAACTCGTGTTTGCGGCAACCACCGGCATAGGAAACGCTGATTTCCAAAATGTTTCCTTTCAGTTTGGTGGAGTGAATGATAACCGAATCTGAAGTTTCAGAAATGTTTCCAATGCTTGCTTTCTTTACTTCATGTGATGCTGTATCGTGCTTTGGGGGATTTACATTGCGTATTTGAGCACATGCACTTAAATACAAAACAAACGTTATAAAAGAAACCCGATTAATCATTGCCTTTTCAAAATTAACTATTATCGAATGGCTCAACGCAGATTCTGTATTTTTGTACCATGAAAACGAAAACGATTAAAAAGAACAAGGTAAATGTGGTTACACTTGGCTGTTCTAAAAATCTGTTTGATTCGGAAGTGATGATGGCTCAACTCAAGGCTAACCAATTTGATGTGGAGCATGAATCTATGAGTGATGACGCAGAAATCGTAATTATTAATACGTGCGGGTTTATTGATAATGCGAAACAGGAATCCATCGACACGATCGTGCGTTATGCTGAGGCTAAAACAGAAGGTTTGGTCGATAAAGTTTATGTGACCGGTTGTTTATCCGAGCGTTACAAGGATGAATTGACACAAGAAATTCCTGAGGTTGATGCCTTCTTCGGTACACGTGAACTTCCGCGACTTTTGAAGACATTGAAGGCCGATTATAAGCATGAATTAGTGGGCGAACGCTTGTTGACTACTCCTAATCACTATGCTTATTTCAAAATTGCTGAAGGCTGTGATCGTCCATGTTCGTTTTGTGCGATTCCATTAATGAGAGGAAAGAATATTTCAACGCCAATAGAAGACCTTGTTGCTCAAGCTAAACAGCTCGCTGCAAAGGGGGTAAAGGAACTCATGCTTATCGCTCAGGATTTGACGTATTACGGTCTCGACTTATACAAAAAACGTGCGCTTTCTGATTTAATGAAGCGACTTTCGGATGTGGAAGGGATCGATTGGATTCGTTTGCATTATGCTTTCCCGTCGGGGTTTCCTATGGATGTACTTGAGGTTATGCGAGAGCGCGACAATATCTGTAATTATCTGGATATGCCTTTACAGCACGGTTCTACAAAGATTTTGCAATCTATGCGACGGGGGATAACTCGGGAAAAGACAGAAGAACTGATTGCTGCGATTCGTGATAAAGTGCCGGGTATAGCATTACGAACCACCTTGATTGCAGGATATCCGGGAGAAACTGAGGCTGATTTCAGAGAGATGTATGATTGGGTAGAACGTAGTCGCTTCGACAGGCTTGGTATTTTTACCTATTCCCACGAGGAAAACACAACAGCCTACGCTTTGAAGGACAATGTTACGATGAAAGTGAAGAAAAAACGAGCTGATATGATTATGGAATTACAATCCGGAATAAGTTACGAACTGAATCAGCAAAAAATAGGCAAGACTTTCAAAGTATTATTTGATCGGGTGGAGGGAGAATTTTTTGTTGGCAGAACTGAATTTGATTCACCGGAAGTAGATAATGAAGTTTTGGTAAAAAAGGAAGAAGGATACCTGCGTATTGGTGATTTTGAGAATATTACAATAAACTCAGCTGAGCATTATGATCTCTTCGGAAGCATCGCTCAAAAGTCAAAAGGTTTTTGAATTTTGGTAATTGATACAATTAACGGGTTGTATGTACAATCATTTCCTTGCATTGCGAGGATGAAATGTGATAATAGCATCTCGGAGAAATCTCTGATCCAAATGCGTATAGATCTCCGTGGTCGTTATGGATTCGTGCCCTAGCATGTCTTGAACAGCCCGTAAATTTGCTCCTCCTTCAATCATGTGTGTAGCAAAGGAGTGACGAAAGGTATGCGGTGATATTGATTTTTTGAGTCCGATTGCTGCGGATAGATCTTTAATAATTGTAAATATCATTACTCTTGTCAACTTTGAGCCTCGACGATTGAGAAAAACAACATTCTCATTTCCGGATTGAATCTTTTGGTGATTTCTGATGTATTCATTGTAAAGACCTATCTCCATCTCAACACTTTTACTAACTGGAACCAGACGTTCTTTGTTTCCCTTTCCTGTAACACGAATGAATCCTTCTTCAAAGTAAAGATCGCCAAAACGAAGATTAACCAATTCTGACACCCGCAGACCGCAACTGTACAATGTTTCGATGATGGCCCTGTTTCGATGTCCCTCGTTTTTACTCATGTCAATTGCCAATATGAGCTCATCTATTTCTTCTATTGTAAGTACCTCAGGAAGTTTTCTCCCGATTTTTGGCATTTCAAGTAATTCACTGGGATCATCTTGTATGAGTTCCTCGATCAGTAAAAACAAAAAGAATTGTTTTATTCCGCTAATGATTCTTGCCTGTGTCCGTGCACTTAAACCCAGATCATAAAGTGTGGCAACAAATTCCTTTAGTTGATCATGCGTCAAATGTGTTGCGTCTAGAGGTAGTCCCTCACTGAAATCGCGCAATTTTTGAACATCATTCAAATATGCAAGTATGGAGTTTTCTGATAGTCCCTTTTCAATTTTCAGAAACGAAACAAAATCCTTAATATAGCGGTCCCAAGTAGGCATTTTATAGTATGAAAATTCTAATTGTAAACGGTCCAAATTTGAATTTGCTAGGTTCAAGAGATCCACAAATATATGGTGATCAAAGTTTCGAAACGTATTTGCTCCAGCTAAAATCGCAGTCAAAGGCTGAGATTTTCTATTTTCAGTCGAATTTGGAAGGCGAATTGATTAATGTGCTGCAGACTAGTCAGCACGATGGAATCATTCTCAATGCGGGAGGCTATACGCATACATCTGTGGCTCTCCGTGATTGCGTTGGCGCGATTATTGTTCCTGTAGTTGAGGTGCATATTTCCAATATTTCAGGGAGAGAGTCTTTCCGACACGATTCATTGATTTCTCCGGTTTGTGTGGGATGTATTTTTGGATTTGGACTAACTTCCTATGCCCTTGCTTTAGACTATTTTGAAAACAGACGTTGATTAAGTTGGCTAAACCGATTTACACCCCTGAAATAGCGTGCCCACAGGATATTTCCTTTATAAAGCCCAGCTGCATTAAATGAGGTTGAGTTTCGACGTATTTCTTTTCGTTGTTTTAATAGTTCCAAGAAATGTTTATAGAAGTGAAAATGAGCTAACAATACACTTCTGAGTTGTTTCCATTCACCCCTAACTAGAAAACGTAGTCCGGCTATCCCGTCAAGTATCATGCGGTAGCCTAATTTCGAAAATAACCACCCTTCGTGGTTTTTGACTATCATGTAAAGACTGTTTCGAAAGTTGAGATAGGATTTTTTAGGAGATAAATAGGGTAGTGTGCCTCCTCCCACATGATAGATTATGGATTCAGGAACCGCTAAAAATCGATAGCCCCTTTTCTTGATCCTCCAGCAAAGATCTATCTCCTCCATGTGAGCAAAAAACGCGGGATCAAAACCACCTGCCTCATGAAAAATCGTTGACCGGACAAGAAAGGCCGCTCCGGTAGCCCAAAAAACTTCAATGGTATTATCATATTGCCCTTCGTCCGGTTCGAACTGATCAAAGATCCGTCCTCGGCAAAAAGGGAAGTAGTTCTTATCTAAAAAACCACCGGATGCCCCAGCATGCTCAAATCGATTGCGCTCATCGTAGGCGAGTATTTTGGGTTGACAACCGGCTATTTGAGGATCTTTCATAACTTCCATTAAAGGATCGAGCCAACAAGGGGTGACTTCTATGTCACTGTTGAGAAGCAGGTAGTAATCTGATGTTACCGATATTAACGCATCATTGTAGCCTTTAGCAAATCCTCCGTTCTGTTCGTTTCGAATAATTTTTACGTTTGGAAAGAATTCCTGTAAAAAAGAGACGGAACCATCGGTTGACGCATTGTCTGCCACGATTATTTCTGCTTTTCCGGAGTGAGCGATAACTGAGGGTAAAAAACGCTCCAAGAAATGCTTTCCGTTCCAATTAAGAATAACAATACTAAGTGATTCCAATTGCATTTTGTTAGTATTGTCTGAACAGATCATTGCTTTGACCTCCCCAGTGATCCATCATATTGGAATTTGGATCGTCAACATTTCCGTTGCTCGTATTTCTCTTGGAAAGTATTTGTTGCCAGGATGGATTTTTCAATTCTCCAATCATATCCGAGTGTAACAATATGTAAGCATTATTTACTAGATCAGGATTGTAGAAAATAAAGCGTTTATTACTGAATTTACCGATTTTATTGTATTGCCAAATTTCGTAAGGGTATTCCGATGGTGAAGTCTCTCGAGCGACAATGGTAGTCGGTGCGCCGTATTGCAAATAAACCCGTCCTCTGTCAGTTTCAAATCCTTCTTGGAAATTATTGGCGTAAAGTTTTTCGATACGCTGGACCTGAAGCTTATATTTCATCCATGCATCATAGCTATTTCCTGGAGCAGATTGCATCCAAAAGGCTTGAATGTGCTTTCGTTCGGCCTCCTGATTGTGTTTTTTTAGTGTAGAAACAATGTTTTTCACTTCTGCGGGTTTGCTTATGGGAATCAAGCTTTCCAGATAAAATGATGTACTGTCGTTAGTTATAGAGGACTGGAAGGCCGGGTCGAGGATCATTTGTTCGCTATTCCAAGAAATTTCCCGATCA
>JBIKYP010000030.1:0-25340 GCA_044355195.1 Crocinitomicaceae bacterium
TAAAAACGGCCGGCCGAATCACGGTAAACCCTACGCATTTATCTCGTTAGCCTTCCTTAATATTACACTCTTTTCAATTTGGTTTTATTTTGGATATTACAAATCAGTGAATCATCAGCCCAACTACCTTTTGATTGTAAGTGGTACAATTTCTATATTTTTTTCAAATTTTGTTTCCACTAATGCTCACGACTATTATATCGCTCTTTCGGTACTATTCGGGGTAATTTCAATTCTGCAAATGATGCGCATACAAAAACAAAATAATCATTTCCTTTTTCTTACAGGTCTATTGGCCATTTTGTTAATTATTCTGAATTGCTTTATGTATTTTTTTAATTTTCATTTATTGTCCCTCCCAATAATTCAAAAAATCACCTTTATATTTATACTGTCATGGTTCATACTTAATGTAATTCTTTAAGCGCATATGAGGCAAACCCATAAACGAAGAAATATTCTCACTCCTAAAGATTTTGCGAGAAGAATGTTCCGCTTTTTTCTGATTTCAACAGGAATGGTGTCTTTTTCTTTGATGATTGGAGTTTTAGGCTATCATTATTTTGCAAATCTCGGGTGGACGGATAGCCTGCTTAATGCCTCAATGATTTTAACGGGAATGGGTCCGGTAGACAAACTTACATCACATTTAGCTAAAATCTTTGCCTCTCTTTATGCGCTCTTTTCGGGTGTCGCTTTCCTAACCACTGTTGCCGTGTTTCTTTCTCCCTTGATTCATCGCTTAATGCACGTACTACATGTCGACGAAGGTGACGATGACTCTAAATAATCGTTAACTACTCGGTAGATCCTCTGGTCAATCTTTTAAACATCGACACACTCAATGTGTCGGACGAGGAAAGGGATAATTCGGGTAATCGGGATGCTTCTTTATTCAATGAATCAAGTACCTGCGCATATATGGATTGTAGCTCAGACTGATGAGTTCCGTAGTAGTTCATCGTTCGTTCAAATTGAGCGGGAGTAACCTTGTGCTTTCGAAATATTGCTTCTCCGGATTTCTCCATCAGTTCTTTATATACACTCACATGCGTATACGTGTTTTGCACGTAAGTCTCTATAACCGTCAATTCTTGAAGAATCAAAATAAAAGTGTCTCGTTCGACCAAATCATCCGGTATGCCTTTACCATATAAATCCGTATCACAAGAACCGAAAATTAATGCGATATTAAACCAAAGGAAATACCTCATTCCATTCCCGTAAATGAAAGTCTCTCTCCCATTCCAAGTTCAACTATCTTACCATCACTCCAAACCAACTTGCCGTTTACGAAAGTCTTGTCGATAGTATAAGAAAAAACCTGATTCTCAAAAGGTGACCAACCGCATTTATACAGTAAATTGGCTCGTTGCACTTTACTGTCAAGTTTCTTAACGATAACCAAATCTGCTTTGTAACCCTCACGAATAAAACCTCGACCTTCAATTCTGAATAATCTTGCGGGGGCATGCGCCATTTTCTCTACGATACGTTCTATGCCGATCTTTCCTTGAGTATACATTTCAAGCATAACTTGGAGAGCATGCTGAACTAATGGGCCACCTGAGGGAGCCCTAAAATAACTTTGGTGCTTTTCTTCAAGGGTATGAGGCGCATGATCTGTAGCAATAACATCAATGCGATTATCCAGAACTGCATGAAATATTGCATCCCTGTCTGTAGACTTCTTAATCGCAGGATTCCACTTGATTAGACTTCCCTTTTCCGCATAATCTGCATCACTGAACCAAAGATGGTGAATACATGCCTCAGCAGTAATCCTTTTTTGTTCTAATGGAGTATCATTTCGGAATAACTCCAATTCTTTTGCTGTGCTGATATGCAAAATGTGAAGACGAGAATTGTATTTTTTAGCAAGCGAAACCGCATAAGACGAAGATTTATAGCAAGCTTCTTCACTTCGAATAAGTGGATGAAATTTTGCCGGAAGCTCCTCTCCGTATTCTTCAATAAACTTTTGAATATTCTCCTTAATCATCGGATCATCCTCACAATGCGTAGTGATAATTGACGGAGCATAACGAAAAACATCCTCCAAGGCTTTTGGGTCATCAACCAACATGTCACCAGTAGAAGAGCCCATAAAGATTTTTACACCACAAATTGTTTCCTGATTGACGCGTTTAATTTCTTCGATATTGGAGTTTGTCGTACCTAAATAGAAGGAATAATTCGCCAATGAGGATTGGGATGCGATCACATATTTTTCTTCCAATTTCTCAATTGTTACAGCGCTCGGTACCGTGTTGGGCATTTCCATATAAGATGTGATACCTCCTGCAACAGTTGCTCGAGACTCTGTTGCAATCGTACCTTTATGTGTTAGGCCTGGCTCTCTAAAATGAACTTGATCATCAATACAACCCGGCAACAAATAGTTCCCGTTTAAATCAATCTCTTCACAATTACCCTTAAAGACAATTGAGCTACCAATTTTCGTGATTATTCCATCCCGGATCAATATATCACCTTCCTTAATCTCACCCTCATTAACGATTCGGGCATTTCGAAGCAAATAGGTTAAACTCATAATTTCATTTTTTTCATTTTCCACACTCCGAAAAATGCTTCTTTGAATATGCTCGAGCTCATCTTAGAATCTCCGAATTGCCTGTCCACAAATGTAATAGGTACCTCTACAACCTTAAACCCGAGACGAATCGCCGCGTATTTCATACAGATTTGAAAAGCATAACCTGTAAAAATGACTTCTCCCAAATTTATGGCTTCAAGTACATGTTTCCGGTAGCACTTAAATCCTGCCGTTGTATCTCTTATGTTTATCAATAGAATGAATCGCACATAGATACTTGCAAAATAGGACATTAGTATACGTTTTAATGGCCAATTTTGAACCTTTCCACCCTTGCAATAACGCGAACCAATGCTGAGATCTGCTCCATCCAAACAAGCCTGACGCAATCGGGTCAAGTCATCCGGATTGTGAGAAAAATCGCAATCCATTTCAAACACAAACTCATATCCCCGATCAATCGCCCATTTGAATCCCAGAAGATAAGCCGTTCCTAAGCCAAGTTTACCAGATCGTTCCTCTAAAAAAAGTCTTCCAGGATATTCCCTCTGCATGCGTTCAATGCTCCGTGCTGTTCCATCGGGGGAGTTATCATCGACAAAAAGCACATGAAAGCCTTCTTCGTAAGCCATCACCCTGCGGACCATTTGCTCAACATTTTCAATCTCGTTGTAAGTTGGGATAATAACTAGTGAATCAGACACCTCTAAGAATTATTTTACGAACAAAAATAAGCAATAAAGAATCAAAATGTGCAATCTTACTTAAATTCAAAAAATGGTTCTTTACCTTTACACACCAATGTTTAGATATCTAGTCATACATTTGTTTACACTCCAAATCTTTACTTTTTCAAGTCAGGAAAATAAGAATATTAAACTGCTTGATAAGTGGTTTGAAGATAGCCTGATTACAAATTCCTCAAAGGTTCGATATAGTGGCTGCTGGGGCTTCACCTTCTCAGGGAAAGAATATGCGGTAATTGGCTCCACTGAGGGATATCATTTCTTTTACCTGACCACTTCCGATTCCATCAAACCCTGTGGATTCATCGAAGGTAAATTTAACTCGCCTTTAGTCAGCCATCGTGAAATAAAAACATTTGACCATTATGCCTATTTAGTTTGTGACGAAGGAAACAGTAGCTTACAAATTGTTGACCTTCATTATTTACCCGATTCTGTAGTGAAGGTTGCTGATATTCAAGATTCAAGATTTGGGAAAATCCATAACCTGTTTATTGACACCATAAATGCACGACTCTACGCATGTCTGGTAACCCCAATTTCCAACGGAACAATACAAAAAAAAATACCTTTGAGTGTTTTTTCATTGACGAATCCAACCAATCCTTTGCTTTTATGGGAAGGACCGGAAGATATTCCGGAGGTTCACGATTGCTATGTCTCAAACAATTTAGCTATTCTAAATTGTGGAATGGACGGTATTCGAATCTATGATTTTTCAAATCCCTCGACCCCCGTACTCAAAAACATCATGAGTATATATCCGGATCAAGGCTATAATCATCAAGGTTGGCTAAGTCCTAATAGACACATATACGTTTTTGCAGATGAAACCAGCGGGAAAAGAATTAAAAAATGTGTGCTCGGCGAAGATTTTAACTTGTCCATCAAAAGCTACTTCGGAACCAATTTTACTAATAACTCAGTACCACACAATATAATGATTGACAACGAATTTGCATATGTCGCATACTATAATGAAGGTCTTAGAATATTCGATATCCGAAATAATCCCCGTGAAATTGCGGCGTATGACACCTATCCGGAAGAATCGTTTTTCAATATGAACGGTGCCTGGGGTGTTTATTCTGGATTCCCTTCAGAAAGAATCATTGTTTCAGACAGGCAACATGGATTATTTCTGTTCAGTTGGAATCGAGAACTTTTTTTAAATTCTTACTCAGAAGTTTTTGAGCTATATCCCAATCCTTGCAATGTCAATGAGTTGGCGATTTTGAGAACTCCAAACGATGTAATCACCAATTTTACTGCCAGACTAATGGATGCAACTGGAAAGGTTCTTTGCGTTTACGAGAACGAAAACTTTAGCTATCTGAATATTTCCGGACCAACATATCAAGGAATATTCTTTGTAGAAATCACCCATACAAACTACCTTGGAGAGTCTTTCAGATTGTTCAAAAAATGGATTATTACTTGAGTACTTTTTCGACCGCATCCAAAACAAGATCATTTTCATAACCTCGTTGTACTAAAAATCGTATTACCCTAACTTTTTTTCCCCATGTCGAATCTTGATTTAGCTTCAGCAACTCAGACTGACGGGTCGCAAGTAAAAGCAAGGTTTCCCAATAAGCCTCCGGATCTATTTCCTCAATAGCTCTCGGAATAACTTCAGAAGAAACACCCTTTACCTTTAATCCAGCAATAATCTTTCTCCTACCCCACTTTTTGATTCTAAATTTGCCTGAAACATAAGTCTCCGCAAATCTCACTTCATTTAAATACCCTGTAGACAAAAGATGCTCAATTATTTCGTCCTGCCAATCCAAGGGAACCTCCCACGCTGAAAACTTTGATTTTATATCAAGCAGACTTCTCTCCTGATATGCACACAACGATTCAAGCTTACGTCGTATTTGCTCCTTGGTAAATTTCATTAAACCGCGATCTCTTCTCTTTCCTTGTCCACAAAGGTATATTCAAGAAGATGATTTGCTGTTACTCCCTGAATAGCAATCCATTTGCCGTACTTCATAAACCAGCGTACTTGTTTCGACAACAATCCACGCTTGAAATATGCTTCGAGGTACGGGTGAACAAGTAACGAGATACCGGACAATCTGCGTTCTTTAAGAAGAAAATTCAAATTTGCTTCAATCTCCTCGGCAAAAAGAATACTAGCCTGAACTTCGCCTGTTCCATTGCAGGTCGGACAAGTCTCCGAGGTATTAATATCGGTTTCAGGACGAACTCGCTGTCTGGTAATTTCGATGACGCCAAACTTTGAAGGAGGAAGGATGCTATGTTTTGCCCTATCGTTCTGCATAAAGCCTTTGAGCTTATCGAAAAGGATCTTATTGTTCTCTTTATCATGCATATCGATAAAATCAACACATACTATACCCCCCATATCTCGTAACTGTAACACACGAGCAATCTCCTCAGCCGCCTCCAAATTAGTTAACAGCGCATTTGTTTCTTGACCATCGGCTCCTTTGCGGTTACCACTATTTACATCGATGACATGCATCGCTTCAGTATGTTCAATAATTAAATACCCTCCGCTTTGAAGCGGTACTTTCTTACCGAAAAGCGTTTTAATTTGCTTGTTAATACCAAACTTTTCGAATATATCCAATTTGCCATCATAGAACTTCAGTATTCGTTCTCTTCCCGAGGCTATACCGATAATAAATTCCTTCATTTCAGAAAAAAGTCGCTCATCATTAACATGGATATTGGTGAAATCACCATTTAGCAAATCTCTAAGTATGGATGATGTTTTATCAATTTCACCAAGTACACGTTTCGGAGGAATAGCTAATTTCAAATTGGTATGCATTACTCGCCATTTCTCGAGCAGATTTTTTAGATCTTGATCAATCTGTTCTATCTTTTTGTTTTCGGCAACGGTGCGAATAATTACTCCAAAATTCTTTGGACGTATACTATCCATGATACTCTTAAGACGATCTCTTTCTACTTGATCTTTAATCTTTTGAGAAATCGAAATCTTGTCCGAAAAGGGCACTAATACCAAGTATCTTCCTGCAAGAGTAATCTCAGCACAAAGCCTAGGACCTTTGCTTGAAATAGGCTCTTTTGCTATCTGAACGAGAATAGGTTGAGAAGAGGATATAATTTCGTCAATCTTACCCTCTTTAGGGATATCCTTTTCCCCCTTAAAATAAAGAAGGTCCGGAACATTTTGCTTACCGTTTAGCGTATCTTTTGTAAACTTATTTAGCGAATTAAATTGAGGTCCAAGATCTAAGTAATGTAAAAAAGCATCTTTTTCGTAACCTACATCGACAAATGCGGCATTCAAACTTGGTACTACCTTTCTCACTTTCCCAAGATAAATGTCCCCAACTGAAAAGTCGTTACTCCCCAGCTCCTGATGAAGCTCTATAAGTTTTCCGTCACGCAACAAAGCAAGCCAGATGCCGTCTTTTCGGGCATCAATAACTAGTTCAAAGCTCACGAAAATTGAATTAGAAAATGAATAAACAGATAAACATAACAGACTGTATGCTATGTCTAACGAAACTTAAAATCAAAGAATTACTTCTTCTTTTTATGTCGATTTTTTCTAAGTCTTTTTTTGCGCTTGTGAGTCGCCATTTTGTGTCTCTTTCTTTTTTTACCGCTTGGCATAATTCTATATTTAGTTTTTATTGATATTCAAACTTGTGTCAAAAAAAACACTCCTTCGAAAAGGAGTGCAAAAATAGTTATTTGATTTAAATAAACTAATTATTCAACGAATTACTTCACCTTAACCTTGTGCTTAACCTCATCCATGAACGTTTTAGCAGGTTTAAATGAAGGGATATTATGAGCAGGGATGATAATTGTCGTATTTTTTGAAATATTTCTTCCTGTTTTCTCAGCACGCTCTTTCACAATGAAACTTCCGAATCCCCGAAGGTAAACGTTTTGTCCTTGGGCCAGCGATGATTTGACAGAGGTCATAAAAGCTTCAACGGCTTTTAATGCTTCTATTCTTTCAAGTCCTGTTTCTTCTGCGATATCCGCAACAATGTCTGCTTTTGTCATTTTTACACGTATTTTTAAAGTTGAAAATGTAGTTTGCAGTGACAAAAGTAGTTCACTGAAAGATTATATTTTTGCAAAACAAAAAAAAAAAAAAAAAATTCCCCTGAATGACTGATTTTAAGCTACTAATCATTGATTGGTATAGACAAAACAAAAGGGATTTGCCCTGGAGGAGGACGAAAAGCCCTTTTAAAATTTGGTTATCTGAAGTCATCCTTCAACAAACCAGAGTGGATCAGGGACTTCCCTATTACTCAAAATTTACATCTGTATTTAACGACATTCATGAGTTAGCCTCAGCTGATGAACAAGTTGTACTCAATCTTTGGCAGGGGTTAGGTTATTACAGCAGAGGAAGAAACTTACATCAAACGGCCAAATATATTTCCAAAGAACTCAACGGTAAATTTCCGAGCACAAGTAAAGAACTAATGAATCTTAAAGGTATCGGACCGTATACCTCAGCGGCTATTGCTTCTTTTTGTTTCGACGAGGTTGTTCCGGTAATCGACGGTAATGTCTCAAGAGTCCTTTCACGTGTATTTGACATTTCATCTCCAATTAACAGCATTGAAGGAGAAAAAACGGTTAAAGAATATGCAGAAATGTTGATCGATGATACTAATCCTGCCATTTACAATCAGGCAATCATGGAATTTGGATCACTTCAATGCACCCCAAAAAATCCAAACTGCTCCAAATGCCCAATCGCTCATATCTGCTTATCCAGATCGAATCATACCGTCTCGATGAGACCCGTTAAGCTAAAAAAAACAAAAACTAAAGATCGATTTTTTCATTTTGCACTAATTTCGAATGAGCAGCGTATCGTACTGAATAAAAGAACTTCCAAAGACATATGGCAACATTTGTATCAATTTCCTTTAAAAGAAACGACCTATAATGATATACCCGAAGAAATTGTACCTTGTGTGCTCACGAAAAAAGCCCTCAAGATTTCCAAACCCATTATACATATTTTATCCCATCAACGTCTTCATGCTCAGTTCTATCATTACAATCTTGATGAGCTTTCGAAAAAGTCACTTAAAGCATTCCATGTTGTTGATAAATCTGACCTTGCAGACTATCCTCTTCCACGGTTAATCGATAAGTACCTACAAGAATATCAACTTAACATATGAGTTGATATATAATTTTTTGGGCTCATTCCCAAGAAGTCGAATTAAATTTATCTTTGTCTGCACAACTAAACCTAATGTCCGGCAGCGTTAATAAAGTAATTCTTATTGGCAATTTAGGGAAAGATCCTGAAATACGCCATCTCGAATCAGGCTCAGTGGTGGCATACTTCCACATTGCTACTTCAGAAGTATTTACTGATCGTAATAGCGGGGAAAAGAAAGAAATAAAAGATTGGCATGATATAGTCGTTTGGAAAGGCTTAGCGACTCTTGCTGAAAAATATCTCCGAAAAGGAACTAAAGTCTATGTTGAGGGCAAACTAAAAAGGCGATCTTGGATCGATAAAGATGGTCAAACCAGATATACTGTGGAAATAATTGCCAATGATTTAACCATTCTTTCACAGCCCGAACCCAGAGAAAAAGAGACATTCAAAGCACCTTACTCAAATGAGGGTACCCCATTACCTCCTGTACCTTTGATCGATCTTGAACCGGACAGTCAAGATGAGTTGCCCTTCTGAAAAAATGATGAATCTAGGACAGCCAAGAATATTTTGTACAATTCTTCCCCTCTTGACAACTGCTGAAGTGCCATTTTCTAATATGGTAATTCATATTATAACTTTACTGATATTACTTCTTCTCGCTGCGCTTACCTCAGGATCAGAATCTGCTTTTTTCTCGATAGGCCCCAAGGAAAAAGAGGGCTTAAATTCAGAAGATTCTAAGTCAGCCAAACAAGTGCTCAAATATCTCGAAAACCCAAAGGAACTATTAGCCATACTGCTCATCGTCAATACTTTTGTTTTTGTCGCAATCGCTATCATTTCAAGCACTCTAATTGAGCTTTTCATAGGGCACGTGAATGATGGAAACAAATTACTTCGATTCTTCTTTGAAGTTTTAGGGATCACCTTAACATTGCTACTGTTGGGAGAGGTTATTCCGAAAATCTACTCTTCTAGAAATTCCGTTCGAATGGCAAAAATAATGGCACTGCCCATCAAGAGTCTCGGATTAATCCCTCCTGTTCATTGGTTAACAAAAGTATTGGTCAACAGCACCAGTCTCATGAATAAACGAACAAAAAAAAGAAGTATCAAAATAACAACTGACGAACTTGAACAGGCTTTAGCTCTAACAAAAGAGGATCACACTTCAGAAGAGGAACAAAAACTCCTAGAAGGAATTGTAAAATTCGGAAATACCGAAGCATGCCAAATAATGCGTTCTCGAATAGATATGGTGGCTGTAAATGAGGACAAAAGTTTTACGGAAGTACTTGAACTTATAATGAATGCAGGATATTCCCGTATCCCCGTGTATACCAATTCTATTGATCAAGTAAACGGTATACTGTATATAAAGGACCTGTTATCGCACTTAAATGATAAAAATTTAGACTGGCGAAAATTAATTCGTAAACCCTTTTTTATTCCCGAAAACAAAAAAATAGACGACCTTCTTAAGGACTTTCAGGACAAGAAAATGCATATGGCAGTAGTAGTAGATGAATATGGCGGGGCAGCCGGTATCGTCACCCTGGAAGATGTTCTAGAAGAGATTGTAGGAGACATTACCGATGAATTTGATGAGGAAGAGACCGTATACACCCGAATTGACAATCGAACCTTCCTATTTGAGGGGAAAACCACACTGGTAGACTTCTACAAATCCATTAACGTTGACAGTAAGATTTTTGAATCACACAAAGGGGATTCCGAATCAATTGGCGGATTTATTATCGAACGTGCTGGCAAAATATTGCGCAACAACGAGTATATAATTTGTGACGGAATCAAGCTTATTGTGGAATCCTCAGACAAAAGAAGAATTAAAATGGTTAAAGTCATTCTGCCCGAAGAAAAACCGACTGTATGAAAAAATTGCTAATGCTAATAATACTGCTTACGGCAGCTTGCTCAAATGAGGAAATCATGGTTCCCAAACCTCCAACTTATCTAAGACTCAAGCTACCGGAACATTCCTACACAACTTATAAAGGTAATTGTGGGTATTCATTTGATGCTGCTAAAATATTTAAAATCAAGGATGTTGTTGATTCTTCTGGGAAACAGCTCTGCCACAAAGACATTGAACTTGGACCGCTAAATGGAGTAATACACTTTTCATACATTGAAATGACAGAACCTTTAGCACGGTATGTCAATTACGCTAATGACAAGGTGGATGAGCACAAACTAAAAGCTAGTGCCATAGAGGATTTTCGAATTCTCGAATCTTCAAAAAAAGTATACGGCACCTTTTTCGAACTTCAAGGCAATGTAGCTTCACCGTTTCAGTTTTACCTGACCGACTCCACAAGTCGTTTCATAAGTGGTGTAATTTATTTTAACTCCAGACCAAATTATGACTCCCTCAAACCTAGTCTGGATTACCTCAAAAAAGACCTTCTGCAACTAATTCATTCATTTCAATGGGATTAGACCATATTTTTTACCTTAGCATAGGAAGCAACCTAGGCAACAGATTGCAATATATTCAGAACGGATTGAGGGATTTAAAAACACTTCCGACAATCATCACGAGCGTTTCATCCGTATATGAAACATCGGCAATTGGTATGGTTGATGCTCCACACTTCTTAAATATTTGTGTTTGCGGAAAAACACAACTAGATGCTTCAATATTAATCTCCAAACTCTTGGAATTAGAAATAAAAAATGGACGAACCAGAACAGAGGGAAATACCTCATCTCGCACTTTAGATTTGGATATCATATTTTTTGATCAGCTCGTCATCAATACTCCTCAGCTTCAAATCCCACATCCACGTTACAAAGAACGTAAATTCGTACTACTTCCTTTATTGGAAATTAACCCAGTTATTCAAGACCCCATCGAAATGAAACCTGTTTCGGATTTTTTGCGTAACCGCAACGATAATTCATCACTTAAAAAACTTGATATTAACCTATTTACTTAACAATTTATTTGAGTTGTTGTAGGAGAGAAAAAATTAATCATTAATATTGCCCGTAAAATTGTTAATATTTAAATCTTCGATATGAAAAGACAAAGCGTTAGAGTAATTGCTTTGATTGCAACAGCTAGTTATTTTGTTTCAAGCTGTGATCTACTCAAAGGTCTCGAATACAAAGTAACACCGAGCCCTCTTGAAATGCATGGTGACTCAGTTAAAGTGCATGTTGATGTGAACTTCCCTCCAAAGGGTATCCGCAAAAAAGTAAGTGCGGAGATTACTCCTATTCTTGGAGATCAAGCACTGAAAACAGTAACAGTTCAAGGTGAAAAAGTAACCGGTAACGGATCTGTCATTAACTTTAAATCCGGAGGTAGTTTTTCATATGAAGACTTAATTGCCTACAAACCTGAACTAGAAGTTACCGATTTAAAAGTTACCGGAAAGGTAACAAAAGGCAAAAAAGAAAAGCCCGGTGTATTTCAAGATAAAAAAATAGCGGATGGAACTATAATTACTCCTTTACTCGTAAACAAGGACTACAAGGTTATTTACGAGAAAGACAAATTTACTCGCATATCAGAGCAAACTTTTTCTGCTCAGATCAACTATGAGCGTGGGAAATCTGAAGTTCGTCCAGGTGAACTAAAAGACCAGGATATACTTGCCTTAACAAATTGGTTGAAAGCAGCACAGTCTAATCCAAAAATTTCTATCAAGTCAATTGATATTACCGCCTATGCATCACCAGAAGGAGAAGAGAACAAAAATAACACCCTTTCTACTGATCGTGCTGAATCTGCAAAGGCAGCAACAATAAACATTGCTAAAGCATCAAAGAACGCGTCCATTGAATCTATCTCATTTAAGCTTAACGGTCGCGGTGAAGATTACGAAGGGTTCAAAAAAGAACTTCAAGCATCTAAAATGAATGAAGATGAGAAAAATCTCGTTATTCGCGTTCTTGAAATGCATTCGAATCCTGTAACTCGTGAAACAGAAATGCGTAACATGGGTAAAACATTCAAGTATTTGGATGATAATATTTTCCCTAAACTTCGTCGAGCTGAAATTTCTATAGTTTATGATCTAACAGGCTATACAGACGAGGAACTTAAAACGATATCAACTTCAAATCCTGATTCTTTGAAAGTAGAAGAGTTACTTTTCGCTGCTTCATTGACAAATGATTTGAATTTAAAACTTCAGATTTATTCTGCCGCTCAAAGAATTTATCCGGAGGATGCACGTACACACAACAATGTTGGAGTTGTACTTTACATCCAAAATAAAATCGAAGATGCAAAAAACAACTTTGCAAAGGCAAACGAACTTGCTGATAACGCAATACACAAAAACAATCTTGGCGCTTGTATTGGTGCTTCAGGAGATCGTAAAAAAGCAAAGGAATTTTTTGGACAGGCTAAGGGTGCAGGAAACGAAGTAGGTTACAATCAAGGTATCCTACAAATCATGAATGGTAAATATCCTGAAGCTATTTCAAGCTTCGGTAGCGATGCGTCTTTCAACAAAGCGCTAGCAGAAGTTTTGAACGGTTCATTTGACAATGCGATTAAAACACTCGACAAATCTGCAGACAAAGAATCTGCTCAAGGTTACTACCTCAAGGCAATCATAGCTGCGCGCCAAAATAATGCTGACGCAACCGTTAGTAATTTGAAAAATGCGTTCACCAAAGATTCTTCATTGAAAGAAAAAGCTGCCAAGGATAGAGAGTTTTTAAAGTTCTCGGAAAACGCCACTTTCTCCGGGGCCTTAAGATAACGAAAGTTCTTGTTTTTAAAAGCCTGCAGAGGCAGGCTTTTTTTTGTCCTATCTCACAACAACGTGAAAGCAAGTCTGCCATAATTCATAGGTCACCCAACATTTCCCTGCACCTCTTAATTCATAGAGTGTTTCCGCTAAAACATCCTTCAGATACAATTTGTCAGCATCTATTAGTGCTCTACTTGAAATGAAGTTATCATAAGAAATGTCAAAACTCGTACCATGTAAATGAGAGCTTCTCGTAATAGCATTTCCATTGCGTTTCTTTAATCGTTTTATTGATTTGGTAGTACGCAATATCGAAGTCAGTATAAACTGTGTACATTGTAACTTTGTGTTTTCAAGTTTTCGCTGGAATCTGAAACCTAATTCATCAAGAAATTCCCTTGCCTCTGGAGTTAGAAATGGATAGCTATAAAACATTGTATCTAAAACAAAATATTCGTTGTTTTCGATCTTTACCAATTTTCCCTGATTCACAAAATTCACAATATCCCGACCAGATTTCATAAACCCTCCCGGACCATTATTAAATGATTCTCCAATATAAAAAATCGCTTTATCATTCATTAATACCGAATAATCCATTACTTCAAAGCAAACCTTAGGTTCAATTTTTTCACGTTCACTCCTGATTTTACTCAGAAGACTAATGTATACTTTAGGTGATCTTTCAGGATAAATACGCCAAACAACTGCAAGCATTAGGCAAATACCTAAAATTCCAACAACTACGATACACCTTCTCTTTTTAACCATGATTTCGTGATACAAAAATAGTTATTGGCTAATTCTATAACCGTTTAAGTTATTCTGTATGGACCAATGATTAAATAAATATTCCTGTTCTGTCTGGCCTGGTGTCGGTATTATAAAAAATGGAACTCTGAGTTGAATCAAATCCATAAGTGTTGAATAGCCGGATCTCGAAACAATTTTAGTAGCATTCAGAATTATCTTATCGCATTGACGCCAATTTTCTGATGTTACTATTTGAATGTTTGAACTGAACATTAAATTTCCTAGTTCGGGAGGAAGAATCATACATACAGTTTCATTATCATATATTTTAGACTGCTCTAATGCAAATTTTGTTGCATACAATATAGGGCCACTAACCACTATAACTACACCTCCGTTTCTTCTGCCATGTTCGTCGTTATAGAATTCAAAACGGGACAAAGTTCCAATATAACTGGCACTCAAATGCTTTGGAGCTTTGCTCAGATTACCTGCATAGTTAAAGGTTTCATCATCAATGATCCAAATCTCATCAAACTTTTTCATCCACCTTCGATGAAGTGATTGAAATGGAAATTCATACCAGCGTAATGGCAGATTTACCTGATGGGTTAGAAAAATCGATCTGGCTTTTTTGGAACGAAAACCATAACGATGATCGGAAATGACAATTTGAATATCATACTGATCACACAATTGATTCACTTCCCTCAACTCTTCTTTGTATCTCTTTAAATGTGAAGGAATTTGTCGAAGTATATCCTGCCTAAATGATTTTTCAGAACGGAAATGAAATGGATAACCAAGAAATTCAATACAATGTAATGTTGAAAAATACTGTTTGATAATACTTATCTGATTTCGTTCACCTGCAAAATACAACTGATTACCATTTTTTATAAGCCTATTTATCAGCGGTATACATCTAGACAAATGGCCAAATCCCCAATTTAAAGGAGAAATTAAGATTCGTCGAGATCGAAGCTCCAAGGGATGCATTCAGCGAAATTAATCTTTTCTTTAAGAGTCAATAAATGTATTGACGAATCACATAGTCTTTACCCTCGGGAGAAAATACATGAATAAAATAAACTCCAGGCTGCAGGTTTAGTTCCGTAATAGGTATGTTATTAATTCCGGAGTATACAGATCGTGATATGCTATATACTTCCTTACCGTGGGCATCGGTAATCTGAATTGTAACATCGTAATTATCTATAACGGAGTGATAAATAAGTTTAAACTTCTGATGAGATGGATTTGGAAAAGTAAATAAAGAAATATCCGAAGCTTTACATAATATCGATATCGGTTCAAACGCCAGCTTCTCTCCATTCAAATCAACCTCTAAAAGACGATAATAGGTAATTTCGCTTGCTATACGATCCTCCATATAATAGTTTAATGGAACGATAGAATTGCCGGCAGCACTTACTTCTCCTAATTCCTGCCATAGGAGCCCAGCATTTAATTTTTCTACCACAAAATGAGAAGAATTGTGTTCGGATGCTGTTGACCAATGGATGTTGACATTATTATTTTCCGAACAACTAACAGAAAAATTTATTAATTCAATGGGGAGCGGTTGAATGGGTTGCATTAATCCTATAGCGTGTTCACTAAATGAGGTATATCCAGTACGTTCAGCATAACCATCACCTGAACCATAGATACGTCCATCTGTGCCATGAGAAGGAATAATTGTTGTAGCAAAAAAGGTATCCCAAGCAGTATAATCTGCCAGTCCATCTGCTCGCTTAACGGCACAAAAATTATTATCATCGTTCGAAGTAAGGCCTGTACCATCCAAAAATAATCTCACTCCATATGTTCCACCCAACGGATGAGTATTGGGTGAAAGCTTCCAAATAACGTTACCAATAACATTCTTTAAGGAGAAACCATCCTGAGTACAGATTAACCTTTCATCAATATTATTGGATATTTCGTCAATAGAAAAGACGGAAACATCCAAATATGCAACTCCATTCAAATAATTATTTACCAAATCCATTCTTCTATATCCGGAAGATGTTGAGGATAACCCCACCGGGAATTTATATATGAAGGAATTTAACCCCAAATACCTTCTATACGTACCGAAAATAAAACTAGAGCCACTGGCGCTATGGATCAAATCAGAGGGATTAGTTGATTCGTGAATCAACTTATTGTTACCCGTTTGAACTATCCCGTTTACAAGTTTTAGGAGATCCTTAACGGTAAAGTCATTTCCAATTACCTTTAAACCTCCTCCGGAAACAACCAAATTGGAACACCCGGTAATTCCATGTATTTTTTGTTCATTTGTCCCGGAATACTCAATAGAACTGCAGGATTGAAAATCCCAGGTATTATTTGTATTCGAAAAGTTATTCCAAGTTGTATTGTTGAGGTGCGCTATGCTCGTATCAACACTACCGAAAATAATAAGCTTACCGCCATTTTCAATGCTTAAAGTATTTCCGGCCAAACCACTTGCGCCTGTTTCAATATAACGACATTTCAAAACTCCTCCACTCTTGATATTTAAAGCTGTGTTTTTTGCGCTATTATTGTTCTTGCAATAAACTATTCCATCTATATCTAAAGTACCTGAAATAACAAATAAGCCACCACAATTCTCAGGATCTGCTCCAATTAATCCGTCTATTGACAAATTGCTCATTGCCGAACCCTTTCCGCTACATTTGACAGTTACTCCCGGCGAAATAGAGACATTAAAAAGGGATCCAATCAGATCTGTTCCGGGTTGATTCGCATCGTTATACAAAACTGTACCAGAAGTCTCAGGCCTCAATAACCGAATATCCATTTCGATTGTTAATGAAGTATTCAAGGCAGGGAAAATTTCATCATCCTTACGTATTCTCATTGCGGTAAAGGAACCGATTCCCGAAATTGAACAATTATTGCCACCAGCAATATCAAAAGCAATGTCATCGCCTAATGAATCGCCAATTACTCCGTTGCATACTATATCTCCATAAATCTGAACGTAGGTATTAATACCTCCGAATTGATTATCCCATAATTTCCCACCTTTGTCAACCGTTAAATCCTTTACATTCCATGGTGGCGAACCCGAACCGTCATTGTCAATTATGTGACCATTGCCTATCCTGACGCTCACTGTTGAAGAATTTGGGTAGTCACCTGAAGCACATGACAACCAACAGTTGCCATCAAATTTCTCCCAAGTTGTATTTGATCCCCAATTACCACTGGTCCGACTTCTAAAATCTCCTGTATTGGTGACTGAGGAACTTTCTGACCATTGAGCATACAAGGTAAGATTACTTGACCCCATAATAAACACAGAACCATCTTCATAGCTTGAACCTGAGCCATTTGGCTCCGTATTCCATCCGGCAAAATCATAACCGTTTCTGAAAAATTGATTCAAAACCAAATTCGCCGATGCCCCTTCTTCCATATTTTGTGTACTCATCGCTCCACAACTTGCACCATTTCTATTAAAGTCAATGGTAAGTAACGCTGCCTCTTCGCAGTATCTGATTCGCCTAGCCGATGAAAGGCATGAACTCCCCCAATGTTTAAAACTGGGAGATGTCTTTTTATTAATCAAACTATGGTTAACTTGAAAAGCCGAATGTTCTCCGGAAAGTGCCACAGAATTATGAATATAAAACACAGCAAAACTGAAAAGAATCAAGATATGTAAATTCAACTTTCTTAATAAGAAATAGGTGAACCTCGAGAAAAAATTATTACAACAATAAGTGCGCAAATTTGAGACTACACATCGACAATAAACCAATATCACAATTTCAACTATCGGATGAGATTGACATTTCCTGCCCTAGATATGCGGGAATCATCCTCTAAAAGAGTAAACTCGATTTTCCAAGTATATGTTCCCTCAAGACAATTATCTATCTGATTTTTTGATTCAGTCCATGTTCCATAACTACCATCCCATCCAAACTCAACGTTGCGAGACTCAAAAATCAGTTCACCCCACCTGTTGAAAATGTTTAACACATATTCCTGAGGATTAAATCCATAAGAAAAAACAGGCTTGAAAGTTTGGTTGTACTCATCTTCATTAGGCGAAAAGGTGTTCGGTATGTAAAAAATTAATTCTTCCTTAACAGGAATCAACGAATAAATAGAATCTCTGCAACCGATTGAGGAAATAGCAACAAGTTTAACGGAGTAATCAGCTTCCTCATCGTATATAAAGTTATATTTTGGGTGCTCATCCAAGTATATCTGGTTATCTGAACTGAAACTCCATTCATAATTAGTCGCCCCCGTTGATTCATTGTAAAAGTCAACATCTGTATCACCAACCGTTAGCATGGGTTGACTGGAAGAAAATTTGGCCTCTGGAGGAGAATCAGCACAAATAACATCATCAAATATTCGCGTAGATTCACATTGATTCGAGTCTTTCGTAGAAAGTGTAATGTCAAAACATCCCGCATCTGAGAAAATAGCTGATACAGGGCCGCATCCATTGATTACCTGGCCGTTACTTATATTCCAGATACATTCTACTGCGTTAACCGTTGTATTGGACAAAGTAGCCGAAAAAGGAGTGCATCCCAGAGTATCGCTCTGAATGAATGTAACATCAGGGTGAGGGTTTTTAATAACTTTAACATTAACGGTATCTTTATTTTTACATCCATAAGTATTGATAGCTGTTATGATGTAATCAGCTGTACTATCTGAAATGATGTTAAGTTTCTTATTTTTTCCCAAAAGAATCGAATCAGAGGAAGACCAAGAAAAAGATGTTCCTAACAAAGATGATGCCTCAAGCTCTAAGGGTATTCCCTCGCAAATTACGGTATCGTTCCCAGCAAAAACATCTGGGATATCTCTTACATTGATTGTTCGAGTATTTTGAGCAGAACCACATTCATTCAAGGCCGATACATTAATATTGAATAACCCTACCGTGTCGTACAACATCCTCGTGATATTGTTTGAAACCTCTACCTGAGTCCCATTTGTGGCATCCCATTGATAATAGGTTGCGGGTTGGTATTGAACCTGAAAATTCACCGTGTCACCGATGCATATGGGACTAGGTGTTGTGATATTGACGTTAGGGATTGTATTCACATTAATACCAATTGTATCAGACCATGGATTAAAACAGCCAAAATTATTTTCACGCACGGTAAAAGTATAGTACCCCGCTGGTGCGGAGGAGCTAAATTGGATGCCTAAAGGATTCGATGGATAATAGAATGGTTGATTATTATTTAGGATTGGTGAGTACCACTGATATGTAGACCTTAAATTTGAAGGAAAGTAAAACAAACTTACTATTTCACCTGAACAAATGAGTGTATCGTTCGGTATCAAGTTAAGCGGGAGTTGGTTGGGCGATCCGATAGTCAGTCTTACCAATGTTCCCAAATTATCAAAAGTTGAACCGGAATTCGTAGGAACAATCCGCATATAATACATTCCCGTACCAGGGGACCCCAAGATTGAGATAAGATTTTTTAAACCAGGAACAGCTAATGTCAGGGTTGAATTTGTTGAAGTGGTAACGGTACCTAAAATACCGGTATTAATGACTTGATATGTATCAGACGTAATAATCTGAACCTTAAATTGGTTACCTACACCATAGGTCACATTATTATTAAAACTGTTAATTTGAAATACTATTGACGTATCCTTTCCAACATCGGGGGTAATACAAACCGAAACATCCTTCATGCTATTCGTTCTGATATCGCATTGCCTTAAGCAAAAGGGGCCAAAATAGTCGGTTATAGATGGTGTGACAGAGGGAGAACTGGAAATCACTCTAATGTAGTAGTTACAACCGGGAGGAGTAACTGGAATTAGTCCGGGAACGCTCCCGGGAAGAGACCCCATTGAAGGGTCAAAAGACTTCGAACTAGCGAATGTGCCTAAAATTTGAGGATTTTGAAAACTACCATTCACGTCGGACAACTGTGCGATATATAAATTACTATTGTTAAAAGCTCCTGTAGAGTAAAAAGGAACATCTATAACCGAATTAACACATGTCGTATCATTACCGGAAGTAATTACAGGTTGAAGTGTCGTGATCGTGTTCGGACAATCTACAAGAGAAATACAAACACTTTCTTCTCCTTGAATAGCTGGTTGATCTATTCGATTTATTCGAAATTTATAACATCCTCCCAATATATTTGGCATAGTTAGTTGAACGGTTCTTGACGTATCTGAGGATCCCATACTAAGAGACCATTGTTGGGGATTAGCAAAACTTCCACTGGCATCAGATAACTGAATAGAATAGGTTCCAGCACACAAAGGAGAACTAAGATGAATCTTCATATTCATCAAACCTCCTTCACAAAGAGAGGTTGAAAAGGGCGAACATGTAATCTGAACAGGATTATCAATATCATAAGTCCCTACAGCAATTATATCGTCTACACCAAAACTCATTTTGTTTGGCCCTCCACTAGTAGAATTAGTCCATCTGAAGCCAAATCTTAAATCCGGTTGATTTTTAAATGCCGGATCAGTGATAACTTCATATTTCCAAAGTGTTTCATTGTTGTATTGCAATGCACCACATTGCATCCAATTTGTTCCCCCATCAATACTGTAATATACGCTTCCAAAGTCAGTTGATGTGCCTTCGGCGAGATAGAAAAAAGTAAATTTAATATCAGTTAAGCCAACTGTGCAAAAACCCGAGGTGATGTGAGCAAAATTATCACTGCCTATCTCGTTATCATAGTTGCAATTAGAGGCCGATAATTGAGTTTCATCGTGTACATGCAAAAAATTACTATTCGGAGCTCCGGCAATTGTACCACTGAAAGTATTATCCTGAAAGGTTGTATTTGGATAAATTGAATTACCGTTGTAATTATTGTTTACAATCCATCTGTTTGAACCATTCGAAGATGAGGGACCTCCACTATTTAAAGTGAAGGTGTTGTTGCCTGAATTAAAATCCTCCTGAAAGAGTAGGACTGACTGCTGTGAAACTCCACTCATGTTGATTAGACAGGAAACCAGAGTGATGACAAAAAATTGTTGAACCTTCATTGATTTAATTTTCTTTTAATTAAATAGAACCTTTCAAATTAAGTTTCTCTATCATAACACAAAAACCAAAAATCGCATAAGTTATGCAGACTTAGAATTTTAATAGTCATTCAAATTTATTAGAATATTTTAGATTAATTTGGGTGAATTTCTAATAAATATTCGCTTGAGTTTTTTTAGGAAACGTAAACTTTTAATATTAGTTGCCTTTTCATCAATCGCTAGCACGGAACTTTGTGAACAAAATCCTTATAAGTCCCAGTAAACCTCCTTAACTCATTACCTGTTTCAGCTGTTGCAAAATTAATGGTTTAATAGAGATTGATTAAATGGTATGTCTTTAAAATTAAAAGGTGTACACAGAATTTAAGAAAATATACTCATTAAGAGGTAAGGTAATAGTTATACATTGAAATTGCAAATTGTTAAATAAAGAATCTATTGTGAATCTTTCATCTAATTTTATTGCAAATCACAACTTTGATTATATCTTTAGGGTCCATAAAATAAATGCACAAACTATGTTTGATAAAAACGAATTTAAAAAATATGCGACTAAACACATGGGTTTGAGTAGCATGCACATGGACCATTACATCGAATCCTCTATTACGCCCTATATCATAGAAGAACGTTCATTAAACATGACTCAGATGGATGTATTCTCTCGATTGATGATGGATAGAATCATTTTCCTCGGAACAGGAATAGATGATTATGTGGCAAACATTATTAATGCTCAACTACTTTTCCTTGAATCCGTGGATTCTCATAAAGACATTCAGATCTATTTGAATTCTCCCGGTGGATCGGTTTATGCCGGGTTAGGCATCTATGACACGATGCAATACATTAAACCTGATGTGGCAACTATTTGTACGGGGATAGCTGCCTCCATGGGAGCGGTATTGATGTGCGCGGGAGCAGAGGGTAAAAGATCCGCATTGAAACATGCCCGAGTAATGATCCATCAACCTCTAGGTGGCGCTCAAGGTCAGGCTTCAGATATCGAAATAACCGCACGTGAAATCCAAAAATTAAAGAAGGAACTTTACGATATTATTGCTCATCACTCTAAGCAGACCTACGAAAAAGTCTGGTCTGATTCTGATCGAGATTATTGGATGACGGCTGAGGAGGCTAAAGAATATGGTATGGTCGATGAAGTGCTTATTCGAAACAAGAAATAAGCTATTTTTGTCTTCATTGAAGTTAAAAAATCCACTTGATTTCAGGTGGATTTTTAAATGAATAAAATATTATGTCAAAAAAAGAAAGTGGGTGTTCTTTCTGTGGAAGAAGCCGAAGAGAGGTCGGAATACTTATTGCAGGTATTACTGGTCATATTTGTGAATCCTGCATTGATCAAGCTCATGCCATTGTCCGCGAAGAGGAAAGTTTGAATGTAAAAAAGAAATCGCCATCCTCCCCCGTAAACGTTCTTAAACCGACAGAAATCAAGGCCAATTTGGACGAATACGTCATTGGTCAAGATGATGCAAAAAAAGTACTTTCCGTTGCCGTTTATAACCACTATAAAAGGCTAAATCAAACTGCGACCATGGATGAGGTTGAGATTGAAAAATCAAATGTAATTCTCGTTGGCAGAACCGGAACAGGAAAAACACTTTTGGCCAAGACGATTGCGAAAATGCTTAACGTTCCCTTTTGTATTGCCGATGCCACGGTTCTCACAGAAGCGGGGTATGTCGGTGAAGATGTAGAAAGCATTCTGTCTAGACTTCTTCAAGCAGCAGACTACAACGTTGAAGCTACCCAACGCGGAATAGTTTTTATTGACGAGATAGACAAAATTGCCAGAAAGAGTGATAACCCTTCAATAACCAGAGACGTTTCGGGAGAAGGAGTGCAGCAGGCACTTTTGAAGTTGCTAGAAGGATCAATTGTTAATGTCCCTCCGCAAGGGGGGAGAAAACATCCAGAGCAAAAGATGCTACAAATTGATACAAAAAACATCCTATTTATATGCGGTGGTGCTTTTGATGGAATGGAAAAAATAATCGCAAATCGCGTTAATCGTCAGACAATTGGATTTTCAACATCGAATGAAATAAACATCGATCACGAAAGTTTATTGAAATATATCAATCCAACTGATATAAAAACGTTCGGTCTAATACCTGAACTGATAGGTCGGTTCCCTGTTTTAACCTATCTTGAACCTTTGGATGCAGGAAGTCTGAGAAGAATTCTTACTGAACCTAAAAATGCTATAGTAAAGCAATATGTTCGCTTGTTCGAGATAGATAATGTGAAACTGCATTTTGATTCTGATGCTCTTGATTTTATCGTAAACAAAGCCCTTGAATTTAAATTGGGTGCTCGAGGTCTCCGCTCAATTTGTGAAGCAATTCTTAATGATGCCATGTTTGAACTTCCTTCAAAGAAAGAAACTGAATTTCGTTTAAGTTTACCTTACGCTGAAAATCAATTCTCTAAATCCAAAATGGCAAAACTTAAAGCGGCATAGAATCAAACTGAATCAAAACCCTCCAGAGAGTCTGTTTATTTTAAACCGACAGTACTTAATAACACTGCCTTTTCCAGTAAACAATTGTTCGTAGTGCGTTTTAATGTGAAAAATATCACGAGTTTGTGGATCAATTGTTTCGGGAAGACTCCCATATAAATCGAAATAACGCTCGAGACATTCATAGTTTCTTTCTTTTATCTCATCTATGGTATACTGAAACAAAATATCTGAATCAGTTTTTAGGTGAATTAACCCTCCCGGCTTGAGAATCCTACTGTAATGGTCAATAAATACCGGTGACGTAAGTCTTTTTCTAGGTTTTTTCGGTTGTGGATCGGAAAACGTAAGCCAGATCTCATCTATTTCATTTGGTCCAAAGTAATCACATATAAATTCAATTCGCGTTCGAAGAAAAGCCACATTTCGCATCTTGGAGTCTAACGCTTGTAGTGCTCCTACAAACATACGTGAACCTTTTATGTCCAGACCAATGAAGTTCTTGTCAGGAAAATATTTAGCCAGACCAATAGTATACTCACCTTTTCCACAACCCAACTCTAATACTATAGGCGCATCATTTTTGAAGTAGAGTTCTCTCCATCTTCCTCTCATCGAAAACGATTGATTAACAGCGGGCTGGAATACATTACCAAATTCCCGCATCAATTCAAACCTTCTTAATTTATCCTTACCCATATCGTACTCATATACTAATCAATAGATTAACCTCGTAACCCGTATGACGACGCACATTGAACACTAGACCGCCGTCAAAAATGAGATACTGTCCTTTAATCCCTTCAAGCACTGCTCGGATTTGAGGGACTTTATCTAAATTCACACTTGTTATGGTCATCGGATAAGCACGAACCGGGTATTTTAAATCAAGTACCTCGTCCATTTCCGAAAAATAAATCCTAAGGTCTTCGGGTAGCTGATCAAACAAGTTCCATTTTTCCTCAATCAAATCAATAGTGTCATCCACTTCATTTTTGAGCATATGCTGCCAATTTGTTTTATCTGTGTAAAACGACTTCAATGCAACCTCCAGATTTCCTGCTTCATAACGATTTGGTGTTAGGGCCAAAACAATCGCCGATGAGGCTCCTTGATCAATCCATCTTGTTGGAATTTGACTTTGGCGAGTCACTCCAACTTTAACTTTGCTCGACGCCGCCAGATAAACGACATGTGGAATATTATGATTGATCTGTTCCCATTCGGGATCACGTCCCTGACCAAGATGTGCACGGCACAGTTCGGGACGAATAATACACTCTGCTGCCTCGGGAGCACTTGTAAAACATGGATAACAAAATCCTTCCCCGAATGATTTCTTTGTTTGCTTTCCGCATGACTGACAGAATATCCTGCCAGTCCAGGATATTGTGATTTCCTGACCCAACATCGAATTCAAATCGAACTCCTCATCAACGCGAAGAAAATATCTGATTTCATTTTCCTTCGAAACTTTCATCTTACGCAATATTCCCGTATACATATCTATTCGGGCATTATCCGCATTTTCTCGGCAAAATGATAACAATAGTCTCTTAAATCCTCAGATATCAAGTGTTCAGCTGTTGCTCGCTCAAATGTATCAGCCATAGTGAGTAAAGTTTGATGAAAAAACTGTTTCATTTCTTCGATGGACATATCCTTCGTCCACAAATCAATCTTCATCGTATTGTTATTTTTCGCATCCCAAATAGAAAGTAGCATAGCCTTCGCAGCGGCATCCTGCACATCTCCATCTTCAGCAGACCAACTCATGGCAATCGGCAAGTTGTTTTCATTCAATCCAACTTTTACCCTAATTTCAGAAGTCTTCACTATCTTTTCATCCATATCAATC